>JANPDZ010000577.1:0-5962 GCA_031431735.1 Acidobacteriota bacterium
TTTTGGAAAGGAGACGCTCAAAACCCAAACAATGCGACCCGAATAAATCAGGGAATTAACGAATCTGCCTTTTCTGGTTTAGGGATGGACTTTACAGCCGACGGAAGAATGCTTTATTCGACGGCTCAGAACGGCAATGCAGATATCTGGATGTTGGATTCGGAAGGAAAACATCCCAAACAAATCACCTCTGAGCCAAGTCTGGATTACTATCCGATTGCTTCGCCGGATGGTCGCTATATCGTTTATATTTCAAACCGTTCGGGTTATCACAATCTATGGAGAATGGAAATCAACGGTAATAATCCGCTTCAACTGACGAACACCAATCATATCTATTCACCAAGCATTTCGCCCGACAGTAAATGGATTTATTTCAAATTATCAGTTGATCCGAATTCGCCTTCGTTTTTGTGGAAAATATCAATTGACGGCGGAGAACCGATAAAACTTACGGAAAAACCGGCGTTTTCACCAAAAGTATCGCCTGACGGAAAATATGTCGCCTGTTTTTTTCCAAATATTTCGACCGACAGCAAACCGCCCAAACAACTAAAATTAACCGTTCTTTCGGCTCAGGATGGAACGGTCGTCAAACAATTTAACGCGCCGATTAAAGACTTAGACAAACCTCTGATCTGGACACCTGACAGCAAATCCATCATCTTTTGGAGAAAAGAAAAAGGCGTTGCCAATTTCTGGCAACAACCTCTCGATTCCGATACTCCAAAACAACAAACTAATTGGGAAACGGACGAAATATTTCGGATGGCTTATTCAAAAGACGGAAAACAGATCGCTTTTGAACGCGGAAATTTGATAAACGACATCATCTTGATTCAGGACATTTCTAATCAGTCCAAATGATTTTGTGTAACTGATTGGAAAAAAAATATTCAGATGATCGAGATTTAGAGATGGGTTGAAAAATTTTGAGTCTCAGTAGATCCAAATTTGTAAAAAGGTCTTTGCGGATCGCAGCTTAAATTTACCCGGCGTTTCTTTTCAACTCCGACTGAAACCCCTGAAATAATGGATAATGGATAATGGATAATGGATAATTGGCGTGACAAACCTCGAATTTATCAAATATCAATTCTCAATTATCAATTACTTCAGCAGTTTCTTTCGATAATTTTCTGAATTTTGGATCTACTGAGTCTGATGTTTAAGCAACTTTTTGTGTGTCTCAAACATCTTTTCATCAAAGCAAACAAAGCGATGTCAGACAAACGAACGGAACTTTTTCACCGAAAAAGCGAAAATGAACGCGGTTTTCATCTATCAGCGAATAAATCGCGTCCGGTTCTTGAAAGGTCAAAAGCGCAGCTTCCGATGGCGGAATTAAACTGACTTCGCGTCCGCAACCCGCACACCAGGTTCGGATAAAATGCCGCTGATGCTTGATAACATAAACTTCGGTCGTTTCAATCACGACTTCAGTGCGGATTTTTCGCATAAACGTTGTTTGGCTTGCTGAATTGCTTGAAAATATTTTTGTAATCGAAAGACACGAAACACGAAAAAATATTCCCTCGAAATCGCGCCTTTCGTTGGCAAATTAAGTATGTTTCAAACAACTTAAGTTATAATGAGGCAAAGCCCAAGTGCTTCACGTTGCTGTCTGTCTTCGGTTCTTGCCACCCGGAATCTTGCCTCATCGAAATTGAGTTTAGATAAATTTCCGTCTGAAGTCTTGAAAGATTCTTGAAATTTTTCTAAAAGATTTATCAAACCTTTTATGAGTAACAAAATATTGACTCTCTACGAATTTGAAGAGTTTCGCGTGGACGCGGGGCAGAAGTGTTTGTGGCACGCCGACAAACTTGTTTCGCTCACGCCGAAGGCTTTTGAGACGCTTCTTGTCCTGATTAAATATCGCGGCGAGATTGTCGGCAAAAACGAGCGAAAATTAGCCATTCGCAAATTCGGCGAAGGTTTTGCTTTATTTGAGTGGAAAAATGACGGTCAAAATCTGGTTCTCGCAATTAAACAGAACGGAACGACCACGCTTTGGCTTCAGCCGCTTGATAACAAACCGGCAACAAAATTGAAAGATTGGCAAAACGAAACTTTCTTTCGCCTCAATATTTCCAAAGATGGCGAAAAACTGTTTTACGAAAAAGGCGTGATGTCCAATAGTGTGCTGCTTTTGCGCGATGTTTCGGTGGAAAAATGATTTAACCGCGAAATACACGAAATATGCGAAAAAAATCTGAAATCTCAAATTTGAAATTACGGATTGTTTTATTTTCGTGTTTTTAGCGTGTTTCGCGGTTAAAAGATTTGTTTTCCATCAATTCGATAAATCGTTTGAAAAGATACTCGGAATCGTGCGGTCCGGGGGCGGATTCGGGATGATATTGCACCGAAAAAATCGGCAGAGTTTTGTGTTGAAGTCCGGCGACGGTTTGGTCGTTGAGATTGACGTGCGTTATTTTGACCGTTTCGGGCAAAGATTCGGCTTTGACCGCAAAACCGTGATTGTGCGAAGCGATTTCGACCTTTCCGGTCGTCAAATCCATGATCGGCTGATTGCCGCCGCGATGTCCGAATTTAAGTTTATAGGTAGTGCCGCCGAAAACTTGTCCTAAAATCTGATGACCGAGACAGATTCCGAACATCGGTACTTGTGTTTCAGTCAGTTTTTTGATTTCGGCAACCGTCTTTTTCATTGAGCCCGGGTCGCCCGGACCGTTTGAAAGAAAAATTCCGTCAGGCTTCATTGCCAAAACTTCGCTAGCGGAAGTATCTGCCGGAACGACCGTAGTGCGACAGCCGAATTTTGCAAACTCGCGCAGGGAATTGGTCTTAACGCCAAAATCATATGCGACGACGTGGAATTTTTCCGGTGCAAAGGCAGGATAATCGAAACTTTCATCAATCGTCACGAAACTTGCCAGTTCGCGGTTTGCCATTTCGGGCGAGGCGAGAACTTTTTCCAAAAGATTTTTTTCATCCAGATCAACGGTCGAAATCGCGGAACGCATCGCGCCTTTATCGCGAATATGTCTGACAAGCGCGCGAGTGTCAAGATGTTCGATGCCGACAATTTTATGGCGGTTTAAGTATGAATCGAGCGTTTCGGTCGAACGCCAGTTTGAAGCGATACGACTCGCCTCACGAACAACGAAACCTTCGACCCACGGACGGCGCGATTCACAGTCTTCCTCGTTGACGCCGTAATTTCCGATGAGTGGATACGTCATTGCAACGATTTGTCCGGCATAAGAAGGATCGGTCAAAATCTCTTGATAACCCGACATTGAAGTATTAAAAACAATCTCGCCGAATGTTTCGCCTTCCGCGCCAAAAGACGCACCGCGAAAGGTGCGCCCATCTTCAAGAACCAAAATCGCCTTTTTCGCTAAATTCATTTGCTGTTGCTCTCGTCGTCACTTTCAGCGCGAAAATCTTCCGTCTTTTTCTGATCCTGAATATTATATTCGCCATGCTGCAGAAATCCGATATTTGATGGTTGCCAATAGCGGAAAAACGCTTTGCCGTAGATATATTTTTCAGGAACCAAGCCCCAATAACGCGAATCGGAAGAATTATCGCGGTTGTCGCCCATGACGAAATAATGATGCGCGTCAACCTTTTTCGTCGGAAAAGACGGCAAAGTTTTATTATGTTCCGTGTCGAGATAGCTTTCGTTTAATTCCTGTCCATCAATATAAACTCTGCCGTTTCGCATTTCGACCGCTTCGCCCGGCAATCCGATGACGCGTTTGACATAAGATTTATCGGGATCATTGGGAAACCAAAAAACCACGATATCACCGCGTTCGATATGTCCCCAACTGACGCTTTTAATTTTGTAATAGATCAGTTTATTAACGAGCAGGCGTTCGCCGTCGTGAAGTTGCGGAACCATCGAAGTTCCTTCAACAACAACAGGTTGCGCGACAAAAACGCCGAAAAGTATAAAAACGATGATGATCAAAAAAACGTCGCGCAAGAGTTTGATGCTTTCTGACCAGAGACCTTGGCGCGATTCGCGTTTTAATTGCTGAACTTCAATGTCGCGGTCATCGGTCACGGAAACAAATCCGAAGTCGTATTGGTTTTTGCGTTGAAAATCGAACATAAATAAAGGTAATTTTTTACCCGATTCAATACTAGAACAGTCTTTGAAAGTTTCCAAATGGATTTTATTGGTTACGCTTTCAGGTTCTTTTCGTTTTTTATCTTTTTAAGATTGAATTTCAATCAAAGCAAGAATTTCTTCCATTTTTAATTTGCGTCCTCGCTCAAAAGCAAGGTTGAATTCTTCTTCACCTAACGCGGTGCGTAATGTACTAAGATAGGCATTGCGGAATTGCCGTTCGGCAGATTCTATTTTGTAACCGATTGTTTCGCGCAAGCATTCAACCGCGCCCGCAAGTCGGGTCGCTGTCCACGATTCGCCGCGCTCGCCAGCAAGCGCGGCAAAGCCATCCAGGGCACAGGAAATGATGATTTTGTCCCCGATCTCTTGAGCCGTTGTTAAGGCTTCTGCGAATTGCAATCTCGCCCCTGAGAAATCACCGTCTCCAAATGTGATTGCGCCTAAATTAAGAAGATTCGATGCCTTTGAGGCCTGGCGACCGAGTTGTTTGCAGATTGCCAAAGATTCTTCAAAAAGCGGACGTGCTGTCGCATTGTCGCCTTCCACCCGTGACAGATCTCCCAAGGCGTTAAGTGACTCCGCAATTCTGAATTTGTCGTCCAATTCACGGCTGATTGCCAAACCTTCTTCCAAAAACTTTCGCGCCGCAATTAAGTCGCCTTGTTGATGTGCGACAGCTCCTAAATTCCTGATTGATTGGGCAATTTGGCGCCCATCGTTTGCCGCTTTGCCCACCGCTAAACCTTCTTCGTGAGCCTTTCGCGCCGTCTCGTAATCACCCTGAAAACGCACCAATACGCCGAGTCCGTTCAGCAGTTTGAAGCGCACTGCTGATGGAGCATCACGGCGACCGAGCGCCAACGCCGCTTCCAACCACTTTCGCCCTTCCGTTAAATGGCAACGAAAAATCCAAAGATTTCGTAGCGATGCCGCCAATCGTGCCGCCATTCCTCTGTCATGATCCAATGACCAGGCAAGCGCGGCACGTAGATTGTCGTGTTCATCTTCCAGACTGTTGAGCCAGTTCACCGATTGCCCGGTTAGCAGATGCGGATCGGCTTCTTCGCCGAGCATCAGAAAATACGCAACGTGACTGCGACGAAGGATTTCCGCTTCACCGCTTGCTTTCAAAATCTCCAGCGCGTATTCACGCACGACTTCCAACATCCGAAAGCGAATCGTGCCGTTCGCCTGCTCTTTTGATAAAAGCAAACTCTGTTCGACTAAAGAGGTAATACCATCAAGAACCTCAACTGATAGTTGTTCATCGTCTGTAGTTCCATGTTTATGGTTAGTTTCTTCTTTACCCTCAACCGATAATTGACTGTTGACAACAGACTCTGCGGCTTCAAATGTGAATCCGCCGGCAAACACCGCCAGCCGACGAAAAAGGTGCTTCTCAACTTCGGATAAAAGGTCGTAACTCCATGTGATTGCGCCCCGCATCGTTTGTTGGCGAGCGGGTAAATCCCGCGCTCCGCCGGTCAGAAGTTTCAAACGATTTTCCAATTTGGCGAGAATCGCAGATGACGAAAGAATTTTTATCCGTGCCGCCGCGAGTTCAATCGCCAGCGGCAATCCGTCGAGCCGCGCACAAATCTCAGCGACGCAGCGTGCATTTTCTTCGGTTATTGCAAAGCTCGGCTTTGCCTTTTGCGCTCTTTCGACAAATAATTTTATTGCTTCGTATTTTGAGAATTCTTCAAGCGAAATCTGCGAAAATTCCGAAGGCACGGCAAGCGGCGAAACGACAAATTCACGCTCCGCGCTCAAATGAATAAGCACACGGCTCGTAATTAGAATTTTCAGCCCTTTGGCGGCGGCAATCAGTTCGGCAATAATTGGCGCGGC
>JANPDZ010000578.1:0-4210 GCA_031431735.1 Acidobacteriota bacterium
TTATGGAAGCGCGCCGCTATCGCTATTACGAGGTTTGGGCAAGCCGCGTGCGGGTTTTGGAAACAGGTTATTTTGCGCCAATGCTTTCGCATCGCACGATTCCGCCCGATCAGGAATGGGCTGAGCATATCTCGGCAGATCTGATAAACCCGCATTTTACGATCAGCATCTGGGAAGCTTTGGGCCGACGGCTGCGGAGCAATTATTTGTGGATCTTTATTCTTTTGGCTTTAAGCTGGACGCTCAAAGTTTATATTCATCCGTCGCCGATCATTGCCGGTGGCGCGTCCATCACACCCGCAGATATTTTTTTGCAGCGCGCTTCGGTCGGACTAGCACCCGGCTGGCTGGTCGTCCTCGTCGGATTTCTTTTTAATGCCGCCATCTTTTTTATTGCCTTTGGAACGTTAAAATTGAGAGATTCGGCGAGCGAAGTTTTGCCGCTTGAAGATTTTGAATGGCATCCGCTCAAACAGGTTTCAGATTGGGCGGAAACAAGCCTCAAAAAGAGAAACACTATTCGCCGTGCCAAAAAAGCGCGCCAACGCGTTCGTTCGATTCACAGAACTGAGTCTTAAAAGTGGAAAGGTGAAAAAGTGAAAAAGTGAAAAAGTTTAGTTGATTTTTAGTCAAGCCGGCTTTTTCACCTTTTCACTTTTTCACTTTTTCACTTTATTTGTTAAATTTTTTCTTACGATTAATTTATCAAACTAGGGAGAATAACGATTTTATGCCGATTGAACTGGACGACCGAGGAAGAGCGTTGGAAAACGAATATTTTCACCGCAAAGAGCAGGAATTGCTCGAAAAGATGAAGGCGAAAATTCAAGCTGAAGAAACAAAGAGTTTAGAAATGAAATGCCCGAAATGTGACGGAACGATGCACGCGACCGACTTTGAAAGCATCAAAATTGATGTTTGCGACAAATGCCACGGCGTTTGGCTCGACGCGGGTGAACTCGCACAGATCGCACAGAAAGACGACAGCGGTTGGTTTGGGAAGATTTTCGGTTAATCCTGGAGAAAATAGATGAAGCATATTCGAAATTTAGCTTTTGCGTTTTTGTTTTTTACGCTGGTTTTTTCGGCCTTTGCCCAAAAGCCTGCAAAAAAACAGATTGAAACAAAAACGGCTGTTCAAAGTTCGGTTTCTATTAAGGAACTAAAACTAAGCAGCAAACTGATGGCGCGGGAAATGCCGTATCGCGTCATACTGCCGAAGAATTATGCCGCCAGAAAAGCCGAGAAATTCGCGGTGCTTTATTTACTTCACGGATTGACCGGACATTTTGACGATTGGACCGGAAAAACAAAGATCAAAGATTACGCTACGAATTACAATTACATTATCGTTACGCCCGAAGGCAACGACGGCTGGTATTCGGACAGTGCGACGGTGGCACGCGATAAATACGAAAGCTATATAATGCAGGAACTGATTCCCGAAATTGATACCAAATTTCGGACAATTGCCGACCGGCAGCATCGGGCGATTGCCGGGCTTTCGATGGGCGGTTACGGTTCGCTGAAATTCGGCTTAAAATTTCCCAACAAATTCGTTCTTGTCGGCTCATTCAGCGGTGCGCTTGGCGCGGCCGCATGGTCTGATAAGTCTCTCGGGAAAGGCTGGAAAGTTCTGATCGATTCGATTATGAATGTCTATGGCGCGGAAGACAGCCAAACACGCAAGGACAACGATATTTACAAGATGGTGCGCGAAATTTCGCCCGACAAGGTAAAAGCCCTGCCTTTTATCTATCTCGATTGCGGAACCGAAGACGGTTTGATTCAGCAAAACCGTGATTTTAACGCGCTTCTCGCTGAAAAGAAAATTCCCCACGAGTTTCGCGAGCTTCCCGGAAAACACGATTGGATCTTTTGGGATTCGCAAGTGCAGGAATTTTTAAGGCTGAGCGATAAATTTTTGATGAAGCCTAAGGCATTAACAAAATAATTTTCCGTTCAAGAAACGGAGGGATTTATGATGAAGAATTTTTTATTCGCAATATTTTTAACAACAGCAATCTTCGGTTTATCGGCTTTCGCGCAGAAAACGATCGTGAACAATGCCAAAGCGAAAACGATGCTGCTCGGCCGGCACAAACTTTCGTTGCAATGGGTGAGCTGGGATTATTTCGGCACGGCAACCGTCACTCAAAAAGGCGGGGTTTTCTTTCTAAAAGGCGAACAAAAAAGCCGCAAAGACAGCGATTTTGTCAAGATTGACGGTACAATTACCGAAATTAACGCCAAAGATTTTAAGTTTGACGGCACGATCATCACGCAAGTCAGCTACATCTTTGGCGGCAAGCCTTGCACCCGCGAGGGTGAAATGACCTTCAAAATCACCGGAAAGCGCAAATATTGGCGTTTGATGGAAATGGATAATCCGTGCGAAGCCGTCACCGATTACGTTGATATTTTCTTCCGGTAACAAAGTGAAAAAGTGAAAAAGTGAAAAAGTTATCGAATTTATGAGAAAGAACTTTGTCACTATTCAACACCTTTAACTTTTCAACTTTTTGTAATGCGTCAGTAATGAGTTTTAAGGACTGGAGCGCGGGCGTCCCCGCATTACATGATCGCAGGGCGCGAAAATGGCGTTTGTAGGAGAAGTAACGTCGAATTTAACAAGGCTTTTTCGCGTTGAAGCAACGCTCATGGCAAGCGGGGACGCTCGCGCTCCAGTCTTTAAGCCTTAGTTTTCTTTGAAAATAACTTTTTATTGACGCATTACAACTTTTTCACTTTACATTATGCTTAACTTTGCCATCGAAACCGCCCGCGAGGCGGGACAGATCTTGCTCGAAAAATTCGGGCGGAAAATAAATGTCACCAAAAAAGGCGACATCAATCTCGTCACCGAAGCCGATCTGGCATCGGAAAAACTGATCATCGAACGCATCAAAAGTTATTATCCGAAACACGCTATTTTAGCTGAAGAATCGGGCGATGCTGTTTTGATGGAAGGCGCAAATACCTGGAAATGGATCATTGACCCGCTCGACGGCACGACGAATTATGCACACGGCTACCCGTGTTTTTGCGTGACGATCGCGCTCGAACACGACGGCGAGATCATCATCGGCGTGACGTTTGACCCGACGCGCAATGAACTGTTCGCGGCAGAAAAGGGCAGAGGCGCGACGCTCAACGGCAAGCCGATCCGCGTTTCCGACACCGAACAACTTTCGGAATCGCTGATCGTCACCGGCTTTCCATACGATTTCAAACAAAAAGAAAATTTCTCGCGGCATCTGACAGATTTTCTCCTGCATTCGCGCGGCGTGCGGCGCGACGGTTCGGCGGCGATTGATATGGCTTACGTCGCCTGCGGACGTTTCGACGGATTTTGGGAAGAAGGCTTAAATCCGTGGGACGTTGCCGCCGGATATTTACTGATCGAAGAAGCGGGCGGGCAAGTGACATATTACAACGGCGAGAAATACAATATTTATTCACCGCCGATTTGCGGCTCAAACGGACTGATTCACCGCGAAATGCTGGAAGTCTTAAAGTGAAAAAGTGAAAAAGTGAAAAGGTGAAAAAGTTTGTTGTCCGAAAACAATAAAAACTTTTTCACCTTTTCACTTTTTCACCTTTTTAAGGAACAAAGGCCGACGGCACGGACAAATCGCCCGTTTGACCAAAATTTGTAAAACCGACGGTCGCATTTGAACTTCTCAGCCAATACCAATCGTGCGATGCGGCGCGGAAAATTCCGACATCGGTTTTGCCGTCGCCGTCGTAATCACCGAGCATCGGAACGTCATTCGGCAAACCCCACGAAACGTATAGAGCCGAATTATCGGAACTTTTCAATATATAAAAATCAGGCTGGCTCGAATCGGTCGTGCCACGGAAAACGCACGGGTCGGTTTTGCCGTCGCCGTCGTAATCAGCGGCGCACGGCCGGTCGGTCGCAATGCCGAACGGAAAAGCGACATAGGTGCTTGTCGCGCTCATAAAAAGATGCCAAACGCCGTCTTGCGGACGATAAACCGCGAGGTCGCCGATGCCGTCGCCGTCAAAATCGCCAAGAAGCGGTTTATCACCGTTTTGCCCGAAACCTTGCGCGAAAAATTGATTTCCCAAACTTCTTGATTCATACCAAACACCGTCTGAGGGCCGCCAAACGGCGATGTCGGCGCGTCCGTCACCGTCGAAATCGTTTGGCACGGGAAGATCGCCCGTCAAACCGAATTGAACG
>JANPDZ010000579.1:0-20636 GCA_031431735.1 Acidobacteriota bacterium
ATTTCACTCTCTACTCTCTACTCTCCACTCTCCACTCTCTACTCTCTACTCTCTACTCTAAAATTATGAGTTTTGATCAACAAAATCCTGAATCACAAATCACGCTTCCCGAACTTCTCCGGAAAATGACGGATAAAGGCGGTTCTGACTTACATTTGACGACAAATTCGCCGCCGCAAGTTCGCGTTCACGGACATCTCAGCGCACTTGAAGGTTATCGTCCGATGTCGGCTGCTGAGACCAAACAACTGGCTTATTCGGTTTTAACTGATGCGCAAAAACATCGTTTTGAAGAAAATCTCGAGCTCGATTTTTCTTTCGGTTTGAAAGGAATGTCGCGTTTTCGTGCCAATCTTTTTAATCAGAAAGGTGCCGTTGGAGCAGTTTTTCGTGCAATTCCCTACGAAATTAAATCTTTTGAAGCTTTGGGACTTCCGCCGGTCGTTTCGGATCTATGTAAAAAACCGCGCGGTTTGGTTCTTGTCACCGGTCCGACCGGTTCAGGTAAATCAACGACGCTCGCGGCGATGGTTGATAAAATCAATATTGAACGTCACGACCATATTTTAACGATCGAAGACCCGATCGAATTTCTCCACAACCACAAAAATTGTATCGTCAATCAGCGCGAGGTCAATTCCGATACACACGGGTTTGGAGCCGCACTTCGTACTGCACTTCGGCAAGATCCGGACGTTGTACTGGTCGGCGAAATGCGCGACCTTGAAACGATCGAGATGGCTTTACGGATTGCTGAAACAGGTCACTTAACATTTGCCACGCTTCACACAAACTCTGCATATTCCACAATTAACCGTATCATTGATGTTTTCCCGGCTGGACAGCAATCGCAAATTCGGACGCAGCTCTCGCTGGTTCTTGAGGGAATTATGTGCCAATCGCTTTTGGCGAAAGCATCTGGTGACGGACGTGCGATGGCACTTGAAATTCTGATTCCGAATCCGGCTATCCGCAATTTGATTCGTGAAGACAAAATTCACCAGGTCTATTCGATGATGCAAACCGGACAGGATAAATACGGAATGCAGACTTTCAATCAGGCACTTGCCACGCTTTACCACAAACGCATTATTACGCTTGAAACCGCGATGCAGAGAAGTTCGAATGCCGATGAATTGCGTGAGCTGATCGAACGCGGTTCGGGAATTAACCAATCATATTCGGGTCCGGGACAAAAACCGAATGCGCCGCCGGGCAGTCCATATATGCAAGGCCGTACAATCGGGCAACGCCCGCCGGTTCGCTAATAATTAATTAATTTCAAACAGATATCAGTCTGAAATCCAGAGATTCAAAAGGAGCTAAAAGAGAAAAAATGCCAACATTTGTATTTAAAGGTCGTAATCGCTTAAACGAGATGGTTTCCGGTGAAAGAGACGCTGCCAGTCAAGACGAACTCCGCGGGCTTCTGCGCCGTGAGCAAATCGTCATGACGCAAGCCTCAGAAAAAGGACGTGAAATCGCCATTCCGAAACTTGGCCGCAGCAAAAAAGTCAAAGCCAAAGAATTAGCCGTTTTCACACGCCAATTTTCAGTTATGATTGATGCGGGTTTGCCGCTTGTGCAGTGTTTGGATATTTTGGGAGAACAACAGCAAAATACTTTTTTCAAAGACGTTTTGCGGCAGGTTCGCCAAAATGTCGAAGAGGGCGCAACGCTTCATTCTGCGATGGAAAAACATCCGAAGGTTTTCGACCGACTTTATTCACATATGGTTGAAGCCGGCGAAACGGGCGGTGTCCTCGATCTGATCCTTCAGCGGCTCGCGACTTTGATTGAAAAAGTCGTAAAACTGAAGCGGAGTATTGTATCGGCTTCGATTTATCCGGCGGCGGTTATTCTTGTCGCGATCGGTGCCGTCGCAATTATTATGGTTGTGGTGATTCCGCAATTCGAAGTGATCTTTCTTGGTCTTCTCGGTCCGGGCGAAGCCTTGCCGCTTCCAACGCGAATCGTGATGGGAATCAGCGGTTTTCTGGCGGGTTGGGGCGGACTTGCTTTGCTTATTTCGCTAATTGGCGGCTCGATCGGTATCGGCACTTACTACAAAACACCGACGGGGCGGTGGCAAATTGATACTTTGATGTTGAAACTCCCGATCTTCGGAAGTATCTTGCGTAAAATCTCGGTTGCGCGGTTTGCCAGAATTTTATCAACATTGCTTTCTTCGGGTGTGCCGATTTTACAATCGCTCGATATTACGGCGAAAACAGCCGGCAACGTCGTTGTCGAAGATGCTATCTTGAAAGTAAGAGCCGGGGTCGAGCGCGGTGAAAACTTTGTTGAGCCATTAAAAGCCACCAATGTTTTCCCGCATATGGTCGGTCAAATGATTGGTGTTGGTGAACAAACCGGTGCGCTTGACGCGATGCTCGGCAAAATTGCCGACTTTTATGAAGACGAAGTTGACATGGCGATCGCCGACCTTCTGTCAATGATCGAGCCTGTCTTGATCGCCTTCCTCGGCGTGACCATCGGTTCAATCGTTATTTCGATGTATCTGCCGTTGTTCACACTGATCGGCAAACTCGCCGGCGGCGCGAAATAATAGAAGATAACTTTGTCGAAGGACAGTAAAATTTCCACATTAAAAAGAGCGGCTTCAATTGAAGCCGCTCTTTTTCTTCGATGGATTTATTTTTTAATTCGCCGCCATCGTTTGTGCATTGAATTTCAAATCGCCGTCAACGGTATAAATTATCAGCTTGTTTTCAACGACATCTCCGGCGAGAAAAGCCGCTTTGCCGTTCCACAAAACAGGTTCGTCGCCGCGTGTGACGCGAACCGTGTCGGACAATTTAACGGCTTCCTTCAAGATCTCGCCGTCCTGATTGATCTTCATCGCCCAGGTCGAATCGAATCCGCCTTCAACGCCGGTTTTTTCTTTGTTGAGATTATGCGTCCAGCGTTCCCAAATGACGATGTAATTGCCGTCGGCAAGACGAACCATTTTCGGTCGCGACGCACTAAAACTCTCGTCTTTGTTGTAATTCGTCAGAAATGTCCGCCCGATCAAATTAAGCCCGTCCCGAAAATCGGATTTGACCATACTGTTCAAAACGTCCGCAAGCGTTTTCGCTTCTTCGGGTTTGTCGGCCAGCGCGTCAATCTCTTGGGCAAAACCTTTTTTGATGCGCATTACCAAAAGGTTTCGATTGCGAATTGTTTCGGCGATAGATTCTTTGCCTGAAATTGATTTTCCGACAATTGATTCGGTATTGTTTCCGACAAACAGCACGAGATAGCCGTCACTCGCTTTTGCCAGCGAACCGAGTTGCGTGAAACACTCGTTGCCTTCGGTCGTGACGCCGTAAAAGAATTGGAAGATCAACGGATACGAGCGCGTATTGAGATAATTCGCCATCAACAGACCGCTATCGCTGCGTTCGACGGTAATCACGCCTTCGTCTGTAACGAGCAGTTGGTTGTCAAAACTGTGCGCCATTCCCGCGCCGTTCAACTTGTCAATCGGTTCGCCCGTTCTGGCATCAACCGTCCGCCAATAAGCATTCTGGTGTCGTCCGCCCATTTCTTTGTCCCATTCGGTCGCCGCACCATAGAAAACAAAGATCGTCGGCGTACCTTTATGGTTAATAAAACCAATGCGCGAAGTTGAAGCATAGTTATCGCGTCCCGCAATTCTTCCCGGCGAATTCGCCTCGGAATTTGGCGAAAGCGGTGCGATAAAGCCCATCGCTCCACCGCCTTTTTTGGCGAAATTCTTTGTCCAAAGTTCTTTGCCGTCCTTGTCTAATTTGGTCAGCTTCATCATATCGGGACGATCCCATTCTTTGTCCAATTCGCCTTTCTCGTTGCGCGGCGGATCAGGTTGGTTTTTCTTGTCAAGGTGTGTGTCGTCTTTGGCGCGAAGAACATAGATATTGCCGTCAGGGTCTTCCGTGAAACCGGCCAAAAGTACATGTTCAGCCGGGTTCACGCCCGTTACTTCTTTGGTGAAAACTTTTGCTCCGGCTGATGAATAGCGAGTCAGGAAAACTCTCGGCGGCGCGCCCATATCGCGCCACGCCACATCGAGCGAACCGTCAGCTTTGACGAACGAAGTGATATTCGGCTGTTTGACATTGAGTGCGTCGTTCCACGGCGGATTCTGATCTTCACGCGGATCGTAAGGGCGATTTGCAAACTCGCTGTCTTTCATCAAATACGCTTTACCCTTGAGCGAACCGAAAGCCATTTGGCATTTATCGCCCTTGACGGAGATTCCAAGATAACGAAGCGACGGAGAAAAGATCGGCTTGTAATGAAAATCAACACCGCGCAGAAGCGACCACAGAAGTGCTTTTTTAGGATCAACATCGAAAGCTCCGAAATTAGTTTCGGGAGTGAACAATTTGTTGTTCGACTTTCCAAGATTAGCCGCAATCGTGACCAGATCGGCGTCCCATTGAAGTGCCGCCGTCTTGGGTTGTGCTTCGATAAATTTGATTGTCTCGTCGAGATGTTCGCGATTTGTCTTATCGCCGTATTTTTCCTTAAACATCTCTTCGCGTTCTGTTTCAACGGGAAAAGCCTCAGCCACGAATTTCTCTAATAGTTCGCCCGCCTTGTCGGGTTCTGTCCGTAAAGCGTTGATTTGATCTAAGGTTATTTTCAAATCGCCCTGGGCGTTTGCCTGAAAACCCGATCCTAAAACGGTGACCACAATTGCCGCCGCAAACAATAAAATTAAATTTGCTCTTTTCATTTTTTTATCCTTTCAATTCTGAAATTTTGTTAATTGAAGAATGTGCGTATTGACTGGAGCGCAAGGCATCCCGCTTGCAAACGTTGCTTGAAAAGCGGTGTCAAAGCGTTCATTGTTGAGTCGCCGGTCAACAAACGATTGTTCGCGCTCCGCGCTCCGGTCTGGTATTCATTTTTATTGCTTTTGAATTACGCGCACTCTTTATTTAATTTCGTATCCCAAATCCTCCAAAATCCGAATATCCAACAATGAAGGTTTACCGCCTAAACCCGGCTGAACGGCTGACGAATTTCCGTCTTCATCTTTTTCACTGCTCGCAATGTGCCCGAAACTGCCGTCGCTGTCTTTGGCAAGAAGAACGCCTTTGCTGATATTGCCGAAGAATTTACCGTTTTCGATGCGGGCACTGCTGACACTGATTTCGGAAATATCCTTTGACATTTCGGCGAGTCGCGAACAGACGTTCGGACTTTTGAAAATGGCGGCGGTGCCGATGCCTAACGCATGTCCGATTTCGTGACTGACAAGGGAAGTATTGACTTCCTTTAACTTGATCTCGGCGTAACCGGGCTGATGATCCATACACGAACGCGGAACATCGCCGACCAGCGTCGTACCGCCGGCTGAAATACTCGGGTCTAAATAAAATTCGAGCGTGATTTCAAATTTATCGGCGATTCTATCCTGCCACCAGCTAACGGCTTCTTCGATCTGCTTTTTATCTTCTGCCGTGAACTGACTGTTTTCGTCGTAGGTGATCTTCATATTAAAGGCGGCGGTTTCGTTTTTCGGGTTTTCACGGAATTGAACGAGCAGGTATTGTTGCTTTTCAGGCATATAAATAACTGTTGCCTGGCTTCCTTTCCAGTTCACGAAAGCAGTGCTGACGCCATTTTCTTTTTTGCGCATCGAATCGAAATTAGCTTGACTGTAAATCGGCGGATTTTGCGCGTTCTGGTAACCGAAGGCTTTCATAATGCGCATCGCTTCGGTCATGATCGCGCCGCTGTCGGATTTGTTCGGCGCGTGGCTGACCGTCCACGCCATCATCTGGTTGACTGTGCAATCGGTTTTCACGCCCGCCTGTTCCCATTCTTCAATCAATTGCGAAACTTCTTTCGGAAGTCCTTCACACGCCTTGCTCATTCCGACACCAAAAAGCGTCAGTAAAACTGCCAATAACATAATTTGAATTTTTCTGTGTTTCATTATTTTTTCTCCTTTTTCTATTTTTTAATTTAATAAGCCGATTTGTTTTTCATATAAACAAAGGCTGATTTACTGTCGCCGCCCTTTGAATCTTCGGGATTGCCGAAAACGGCGCAGGTGTAGTAATAATTCGGCTTTTTGGCGGATTTCGCGTAACCGAAACCGACGTGTTTGAAAAGCTGATTGTCCTGCGACAAAAAGGGTCGAAAATGTGTGTCGCTCGATGACCAGCCGATCATCGAATTGCCGCCGAGCGATGCGAGGTCCGTCCAATCGCCTTCGCCGGTCGCTTCCGTTGCGCCGTCGCCGACGTAGCCCCTTTTCTTGCTGCGCATCCCCGGATGCTGCATATCGGTGTAAGAACTTCCGCCGACAACGACGGCATCGTGTCCGCCTTTATCAAATTTCGCCATCAAATCGGTAAACCATTGGCACGATTGATTGAGCGCGTCGTTCAGTTCGATCGGTGGTAAGTTGCGTCCGCGCCGGATTTGATTAAGCGTTTGGATAAACGATTGGCGCGGGTCGGAATTGTTAATGACACCGATCGTAACGGTCGTGTTTGAAGGATCGGCGACAACTTCCTGAAGAAGTTTGTTGCTGCCGGCTTCGCGCACCCGAAACGCATCGCCTTGCGTTGCATCGCCCTTGAATGACCGGCCGGGCTCGATCTTTTCGTCCGACGGCGATTCTTTGCATTTGTCGTCAACGTAATTGACGGTAAAAGCTTTGTCCGTCGCATTGCGGATAGCCAGTTTGACCTCTGTGTTACCCACTTGTTTGGTGCAGACGTTTTGTCCCATGACCGCCGCACCCATTAATAAAAACATCATTGCTATTGTTTGAATTAATTTCATATATTCTCCTTGACCCATTAAAACCCCGCTTCTTGTTGAAATGTTTGTCATAATTGTTCCTATAATTTGAGCGAAAAACCTTTTTTCAATTTCCGCCTTGGCTGATTAAACCGCGCAGGCTCATCAGATCGTCCTTATCGCAAAACGCAAATGCTCCGGCATCCATCGCCGCCTGGCGAGTTTTAGCATCGGTATGATTGGTTAAAATGATGACTTTGGCTTTCGGAAAAAAACTTTTGATTTGGCGGGTCGCAGTTAATCCGTCCATTTCCTTCATTTGAACGTCCATCAACACCCAATCGGGCAAATTCTTGCGATAGGCAGACAATGCCTCCGATCCGTCGGCGCATTCGCAAAACTCGGTTTCCAAATCTTCCACGAGATTGCGAATCATTCGCCGGACTTGCTTGTTATCGTCAACTATCAGAAGCATCTCTTTTTCCATCGCTTTCTTAATTACAAGTTGGATTATCGGGCGAAACGGCAGGTCTGAATAGAGAGGTTTCTACTCAAATTGACTAAGTGTTTCCACTCAATTTTAGGTAAGTGTTTGTGCTTAGGTGTTCGATTATCTGTTGACTTGCTTTTGGTTGCTATTTAGAATGTATGTAAGAGGTGATTTCCAATGAGCGTAACTGTTAGTTTTAACCAACTTCAAAAAAACTTGCCGAAAATTATTGACCGCGCCGTTACTGATAATGATGTTTGCGTGGTTGAACGCAATGGCGAAAACGTGGCAGTAATTGTGAGTTTGCGCGAATGGAAAAGACACACCGTTGGCGAACAAATTGACGCACTCGGAACGGAGTATCGTCTTTCCGCTGACGAACAAAAACGCATCGCTGAACTTTTAGCAACCGATGAAATAACAGTTTCCGAACAAGCCGAACTTGAAACTCTGCTTAATCGAGCCGACGAGACAATGCTTCGGCGGGCTGAAGTGTTAGACAAATTATGAGCCGAGTTTCCCCGATAAAACGCGAAATAGTTCGTCGTCGGGCGCAAAATCTCTGTGAATATTGCCTTTCGCAAATGAGTCTCACCGGACAAGATTTCACCATTGACCACATCACACCCGAAAGCGAAGGCGGCACAAATAATCTCGATAATTTGTGTTTGTGTTGTTTTTGGTGCAACAATTTCAAAAAATCTCAAACCAAACAAACCGATTTGCTCACAAATAAGTCTGTCCGTTTGTTCAATCCGCGTTTTGACCTTTGGCGAGAACATTTTCGTTGGAGCCCAACAAAAACCCGCGTTATCGGTCGAACTCCTGTCGGGCGTGTCACCGCTACCGCTTTGCGTCTGAATCGAGAAACATTAGTTTTGGCACGTCGAATTTGGGTGCGTCACGGGTTGCATCCGCCTGATTGATGATTTTCTAAATAGACATTATTTGAAATAAAAAGGCAGAAGCCGACACGTCGAACTTGGGCGCATCACTCAAGCAAAGCAGCCTTACTAATGTGCGGGTTTCTGCCCTTGAATCTAAATTTCATTTTGATGTTTTAGCGCAAACTTAACCAGCGCATTGCTGCCGTGAATGTCTAATTTATGGCAGATATTGTAGCGGTGGTTTTCGACCGTGCGGTAACTGATTGAAAGTTCATCGGCAATTTCACGGCTGGTTTTATATTCGGCAATCAGGCGCAGAATTATTCTTTCGGTCGGAGTCAGATCTTCGATCGAGTTTGTTTTTGGCGAGCTTCGCGTGGCACGTTTGAAAAGATAGGTGGTAATTGCGGGACTCGCATAATTTTGTCCGTTGGCAACGGCTTGCAGACAGTTAATAATGTCCACCGACGCACTGTCTTTGAGGATATAACCTTTGGCGCCCAAATCCATCGCTTTATTAAACATCGCTTCTTCGCCGTGCATCGTCAGGAAAATAATTTCGCAGTTGTTATTTTTTCGGCGGAGTTCTTTGGCGACCACAAAACCGCTCATTTTCGGCATATTTACATCAAGCACAACGATGTCGGGCTTTTGTTCTTCGATCAGTTTCAATGCCATTTCGCCATCAACAGCTTCGGCAATAACCTGAAATTTGAGATCGCCGTCAATCACCTGCCGCAAACCACCGCGAAAGATCGGATGGTCGTCAGCGATAAGGATTTTCAATTTTTCACTCATTGATTTTCGGGCAAATTTATTTGCAAACTGACGGTCGTTCCTTCGTTTGGAAAAGAAATAATTTTGTATTCTGCGCCAAGCATTTTAGCACGTTCACGAATTCCTGTTAAGCCAAGTCCGCTTCTGGCATTAACTAAATATTCGCAATTAAACCCTTTGCCATTATCTTCAATTAACACGTTTAATAAATCGTCGTTTTTGCGGATAGAAATTTTGACTTTAGTTGCTTGCGAATGCTTCAAAATGTTATTTAAGGATTCCTGTACAATCCGATAGAGATTG
Organism: Acidobacteriota bacterium; assembly: GCA_031431735.1. Classification (GTDB taxonomy): domain Bacteria; phylum Acidobacteriota; class Blastocatellia; order Pyrinomonadales; family Pyrinomonadaceae; genus JAFDVJ01. Next base: position 9,208 of record JANPDZ010000579.1, read on the forward strand.
ATTTCCGCATCTTTTGGCAATACTTCGTCAAGCTCGTCAAGATTCATTTCAAAGTCAATTGGCGAAGCACTCGCCGCCGCTTCAATCATTGTTTCAATGGCAGTCGTTAAACCGAGATGTTCAAGTTGATAAGGATGTAAGTTATGTGAGATCTGGCGAACTTCTTTGATGGTGTCCGCCGCCGCTTCGGAAATTTCTTCCATCTGGGCAATCAGCCGTTCGTGTTTATCGGGTGAGGTCAACCCCATCAGAGCGCGGTTGCGAATGACAATCAAACTTTGCCCGATTGAATCGTGAAGTTCGACGGCGATGCGTTTGCGTTCCTGCTCTTGATTTTCGATAAGCTGTTGTGTAAATAAGGTTTTCGCCTGGCTGATTTTTTCAATCCGGGCAAGACGATAGACATAGATCAGGCGAATAATTAATCCGATTATCAGGGCGCATAAAATCCAAAACCACCAGGTTTGATAAAATGGTGGTAAGACGACGACTGCCAAACTTTGACCTTCATAATTCCAAACGCCTTCGCCGTTATCGGCAATCACTCGAAAAGTATATTCGCCCGGCGGAATGTGCGGATAATAAGCTGTTCGGCGTATGCCTGAATCAACCCAATCTTCATCGAGTCCGACGAGCTGATACTTAAACTTGATCTGGGTCGGACGATTCCAGCTTAGTGCGGTAAATTGAACTTCTAAATCATTTTGACCCGGCTGAATTTTGACCTCAGCCCCGTTCGGCAAGACCTGATTATCAATTAAAACTTTTTCGATAGAAACAAGCGGCGGTTTTTCGTTCGTGATTTTCGGATCAATCACGACCACGCCTTTAATGGTCGGAAACCAAAGCCGCCCGTCTTTTGCTTTGACACCCGCCGGATTTGCGCCGTTGCATTCGCGGCTCAGCATTCCGTCAAAGCTGCCGTAAGAAAAAGAATTGACCGAACTGCGTTGACCGGTTGTAAAATCTACGAGTTCGGCAATATTGGCGCGATAAATTCCTTTGTTGCCGCTCATCCATAAATTCCCTTTGTCGTCTTCGAGAATCTGAAACGCGAGATTATCGTAAAGCCCGTTTTTCATGGTAATTGGGAAAAATTTACCGTTCTGAAAGCGAAATAATCCATCGCCGGACGTGCCGATCCACAGATTTCCGTGTTGGTCTTCGTAAAACGAGAGAACGTGCCCGCCGGTAAAGCCGTCTTGCGCCGTAAATCTTGTCAGCACGCCGTCTTTGAACAGATTCAAACCGTTACGCGTGCCGATCCAAAGGCTTCCGCTCAGGTCTTCATACAAAACATTTACGTATTCATCTGCAAGACCGTCTTGTTTATGAAAAACGGTTTCGCGCCCATCGCGCTCAACCCGATGCAAACCATCAGATGAAGTGCCGTACCAAATATTACCCGTTCCATCTTCGACGACAACCCCGCCTCGATTATCGAAAACATCGTTGCGGACAATTTCAATTTTTGAACTTCCTTCGCGGTACTTAAAAACGATGTCGCCAACGCCGGAGTTTATCCAAATATTGCCTTCGCGGTCTTGGCTGATTCCAGTGACGTTATTAATCGAATCCCCATTTGGCAAAGTAATTGGGGCAAATTTCCCGTCTTTGAATCGGCACAAACCCAAATCTGTTCCGATCCAAATTCCGCCGCCCGCGTCTTCAAAAACAGCGACCACCATATTTCCGGGTAAGCCATCGGAAGTTGTGTAGGCTCTAAACTGTCCGATTCTGAACTGTGCCAAACCGCCGCCGTTTGTGCCAAGCCAAAGATCGCCTGTTTGATCGGCAAAAATCGCTTGGATACCATTATTTATCAAGCCTTCCTTAGTAGTCGCAACCTCAAAACGCCCGTCTTTGAAACGATATAATCCGCCGTCACGCGTCCCAACCCAAAGAGTGCCTTCGCGGTCTTGGGCGATTGATTTGATCTCATTGTTTTTTAATCCGTCGCTCTCGCCAAAGGTAGTAATTTCCCAACCGTTCAAACGGCTCAGACCATTTTGATTGCCAATCCAAAGAGTTCCCGCGCTATCACGAAAGATCTTGTCAATGCGCTTTTCGGATAATCCGCTTTTGTATGTAAAAACGGAAAACTGTCCGCCCTTAAATTGCACTAACCCTTTTTTTGTTCCGACTAAGAGATTTCCCGTCGCGTCTTCATTAATTGTATTGATGTGATTATCGGGTAAACCGTTAGCAGTCGTGTACGCGGTAAATTGTCCGTCCTTAAACAGATTCAAACCGCCGCCATCTGTCCCAACCCAAAGATTTCCTAAACGGTCTTCAAACAGAGATCTGACAAACGGTGCGGATAAGCCTTCGGACGTGGAAAAATGTGAAAATCGTCCGTCTTTGGAGCGCGACAAACCGCCGCCGTGCGTGCCGATCCACAGCGTTCCGCTACGATCAACCAATAGTGATTGAACATTATTGCTCCTAATTTCGGGTGTATTTTCAGTATCGAAGGCAGTAAAACGAATACCATCAAAACGCGCAATACCTTCGGCAATCGCCAACCAAAGATAACCATCGGGCGTTTGCACTACTTCGCTGATGCCGTTTTGCGGCAACCCGTGCTGGTCTTGCCAGACAAATTGTTGATAGCGTCCGAAAAGTCTTTCCGAACCGATTATCTGGCTTTTGGCAATCGCCGAAAAAAGACAAATCAAACAAATCAGATAAACCAACCGTCTTGCCCGCACGACTCTTGAGGCGTATTTTCCCGCCGCGAATAAAGACAGGAAAACAGATTGAAATGAAAAACCGACAGACCGCATAAACGAATAATTCGCGAATAATCGGTGAAAGAGATCAATTTATGAAACGCATCGCAAAAGCAATCTAACGTGAAGAAACGGATTTGGCAAGTTGTCATCGCCTGGAATCGGATTGACAAAAACTTTCACATACGGTTTTTTCGATGAAAAAGTAATTTGAAATATATGGTCAATTAAAGGTAATTGTTTAAGTCTTTGGGCTTGAATGGGGCTTGTTTTTTATCAATCTCGAAAATTGATAACATTGCGGGCGCAAGCAACCCTTCCTGACCTCAAATTTGCTGTAAATTGATTGATAATCCCTTATCTTTTTTCAAGTTAAAGGTTAAAAAGACCTGCTAAAACCATTAACAGGTCTGGAAGGGTTGCTTTGCGCCCGCTCAAGTCAAAACATATTCAATTCGAAAAAAAACAATCCCCATTCAAGTCTTTGGGCTTTGGTTTTATTCAACGTAACCTCGATGATCTTTGCCGTAAAATAAGCGGATTGGTGAGAAATTCAAAACCAATCTGTAATTTCTTTCAAAAAAACTAAAAACCAAAGACCAAAAGCCAAAGACCTAATCAGATAAATTATTATTCAATACAGTTTCCGTTACTTAACTTGCGTAACCCAACCGAGTTTCCTGAAAACTTGTATGGTCAGCCAGTTCATATCGAATTGATACCAGCGCAAACCGTGCCGCGCCGAAGTCGGTTGGGCGTGATGATTGTTGTGCCAACCTTCGCCAAATGTCAGAATCGCGACAAGCGGGTTGTTGGTCGAATCGTCATTCGTTTCAAAACTGCGCGTTCCCCATTTATGCGTCGCCGAATTGACGAGCCACGTTGAATGCCAGCCGAAAACGACACGCACGAAAACGCCCCACAAAACCATTCCCCAGCCGCCGATCGCGAATAAAATGATTCCCGAAACGATCAGCGGAAGGTAATAAAATTTTGCCAGCGACGCGTGAAATTTATCTTTCAGCAAATCGGGAACATATTTTTTGAAGGTCGCTTCGTCGTGGTCCTGCGCCGTTCCTTTGATGATCCAGATCATATGCGCCCACCAGAATCCGGGACGCGTTGAATGCGGGTCTTTGTCGGTTTCGGTAAATTGATGATGAAGGCGATGCGTCGTGACCCATTTATAAGGTTCGCTCTGAACCGCCATCGTGCCGAAAACAGTCAGCGTATATTCCAGCCATTTCGCGGCTTTGAAACTGCGGTGCGTCAGCAGACGATGATAGCCCAAACCGACCCCGAGACTGCCGACAATCCAATTGCCGATCAGCATTGCCGCGACATTTTGCCAGCTAAACATAAAAAAAGCGGGAATTAATAAAAGATGAAAAGTGACGATAATCGTTAAATCGCGCCAGTTGATGCGCTCTTTTGCTTGTTTCAGTTCGATAACGTTTTGCATTTATGATTTTTATAACAATTAAAATAAGACAGCCTTTAGAGTAACAGTTTATGAAGCCGTCCAACGTAATAGTTATGTAAAACCACAAATGCAAAAAAATTATCCTTGTTTTTCGGAAGTTTCAAATTATTTTAAATGCGAATCAAACTTAGAAACTCAAAATTCAGGAAAATCGGTTGAAAATTATAATCAAGTATCAGAAACCAAGAAATAGGACGCGGACAAACGCTGATTAAGCGGATTTTCGCGGATTGATTAATAAAATATCCGCGATAATCAGCCAAATCAGCGTTCATCCGCGTCCCATTTCTTGGTTTTCAAACAGCGAAGTTTTTAAGGCGTAAACGCGGCGGGAATCGGTTTATCGCCGGTCAGACCGAATTGAAACGCAAAGCTGGCAGCGTTTGAGCTTTGCAAAACATACCAAACGCCGTTGCGGAACACGGCAATATCCGTGCGCCCGTCGCCGTCGTAATCTGCCGCGACCGGAATATCGCTGGCGAGTCCGAATTGCGTGACCGAATAATTTTGAAAATTTGTCAAAATATGCCATTCGCCGCCGCGATAAACCGCCAAATCCGTTTTGCCGTCGCCGTCGTAATCGGCAGGCGTCGGTTTATCAGTTGCCAATCCGAACTGGATTGACGCAAAACCGAGCGTCGAGCGTTGCAAATACCAGATTCCATTCCGATAAACGGCAAAATCCGCCTTGCCGTCCGCGTCGTAGTCGCCGCCGACAGGTTTATCGCCCGCCAGACCGAATTGGACAACATTCGTTTGATTATTTGCCAAATTAAACGTGTACCAAATGCCGTCGCGAAAAACTGCGAGTTCGGCGCGTCCGTCGCCGTCAAAATCTGCCGGAACGGGAATATCATTTGCTAATCCGAATTGCACGGCGAAAACCAGCGTGTTCGAGCTTTGCAAAACATACCAAATGCCGTCCCGATAAACCGAAATATCCGTGCGCCCGTCGCCGTCAAAATCAGCGGGTGTAAGATTATCCGTTGCCAATCCGAATTGGGCAGCGGCAAAACCGTTTGTGCTTTGCTGCAAATACCAAATGCCGTTTCGATAAACCGAAATATCGCTTCGGCCATCGCCGTCAAAATCAAATTTGGCGGCGGAAATTCCGGCCTGATTGATGTTTAAGGTTCGTGCGCCGATTGTCAGGCTCGCGCTTCGGGCGCTTCGCGACGGATTCGGCAGAACATTAAAAGCCGCCGCGCCGTTTCCGGTTTGCTGCGCCGACGTGACGACAACCCAATTAATATTTGAAACGGCTTGCCAGCTACAGCCCGCGCCGGCTGTCACTGCGACATTTCCGCTTCCGCCCGATGCGGGAAAATTTACGTTGGTCTGCGCCAGCGAAGTCGGACAGCCCGAACCTTGCTGAACCTGAAACGTGCGTTGATTGACCCCGTCGGTAATATTTACCAAACCCGTTCGCGCCGCGCCCGAATTTGCCGCAACCGATAAATTTACGGTCGCATTATTAACCCCGTTCGTTGGCGAATCAATCGTGATAAAAGAATTTGCTGTCGAAACCGTCCAACCGCAACCCGTCGGAATATTTATCTGAAAACTTCCGCTTCCGCCGGAAATGGGAAAGGCCTGAACGGACGGAGAAATATTGAAAATACAAGCATTTACAGAACTTTGAATATCGAGATTCCAACCGCTCGCAATCGTTCCGGCATTGTTGCCGTTGTCGTCCACAACATAAAGCGACCAAGTACCGTTCGGATTTGAGCCGCGAAAAGCATCGAGCATTGTGCCCGATAGATTTCCTTGCGGTGCGGGTGCCGGAAAAGTATCCGTGTCATCAAAATTCGTCGGTTTATAGATGCCCGAACTGATCTGGGAATTGTCGGGCAAAGAAACCGATGCTGAGTCGGAAAATGTCAGTGAAAGATTATTGATCGCCCCGTTTCCGCCGGTATCCGACATTAAAACAATTCGTCTGCCGTTTGGCGCGACCAATAATATATCAACATCATCGGGCAAAGCGTGCGAAAAGTTCTCCAAATTCACGATGATGCCGGTCACAAAACCCGGCAAACCAGCGATCTGTATATCGCTCGGATACGGATTTGCCGTACCGGAACTTGCAATGCTGATCGCGTTTGTGTTCGCGCCCGTCGCAATGGTTTCCAAACTAATCGAATCAATCCACCAGCCAATGCTTGCAAAACCATCATTTGAACCCATTCGCCAGCGAAATTGGACAGTTTGCCCGAAAGTGCTCGACGGTAATTGCAGCGAGGTCAATAAAAAGCCTTCCTGCGTTGCGCCGCTCCATGCAAAACGACCGCCAAGCGGATTGGTCGAAGGATTTAAGGTCGAGGTATAACCGCCCGCCAGAAAAACACCGCCTGATGTGAGCACGTCCTGAAATTGTCCGTTCCCGATCTTTATTTCTAAAACGCCGCCATCCCAGGTATTTTCGACTGAATATTTATGTCGAAAATTCAAAATGCTTCGTGCGCCGGTCACGACGATCAGCGGCGAAGTCAGTTCGGATAAACCCGCAGTCAGAGTGTTTGGCGTGAAAACTGAATTCGGCGCAGTATCGCTAAAATTCGTCACGGTCGCAAAATTAACGCCCGCGCCTGACGATGCAACAGTCCAGCCGTTTGGAATTTGCGGAACTTGGACGCCATCGAAATTTTCGCTGTAACGAACGACTCCCGGAACCATTTCGGGTTGGCTGACATCGGCGGAAGATTTGTTGGAAAATGCCGTAAACACAAGGATTACAAGCAAAGCCAGGAAGCTCAGAGACCAAGATTTTCTAATGGATAAAACGGATTTTTTCGGCATTGATTTTTTCTCAAAAGCGTTTGTTGATTCAATTTAAGTTAAAACCATAAGGTTAAGTTGTCAATAAATCTCGGCATAAATCTTGCTTTTTTGGTAAAAAGCATTATAAAATTACAGACTCTTGTTACTTTTTAATTTCAAATTTGTAAATTAGTCCTTTTTTAGATTTTTAGATAAGTAAACTTGAGTATTGGATAAGCCTGAAATTTGGAACAACTTTCAATTGCGGCACATTTAACTTCTGAAATAATGGATAATTGATAATGAATAATTGATAAAGCGGCTTTGCCGAATCCGAATTTATCAATTATCAACTATCCATTATCCATTATTTCAGTAAATTTTCTTATCCAATACTCAGGTTAAGTAAGAGGACAAAAATAAATTTAAGTAGCGTTGAGAGGCGGTCTCTGACCGTTGTCTGTCGAGTCTGATTAACATCCGGTGGTCTGAGACCGCCTCTCAACGAGCATTTTAGTTTTATGTTATTTTGTCCGATCATTTACTGAGGAAATTTCGATGAAAAGATTTTCTGTTTCCCGTTTTCTGTTTCAAGCAATCTGCGTTTGCATTTTTTCAGGTTCAGCAATAATCTCCGCCCAAAATTTACCCGAAGACGCGCCCGTTTTGATCAGTCAGCCTGATTCGACCCGCGCTTTGACAGCAAAACCTTCGCGCAAAGTTTATGATTTTTCGCCGAAAGTTTTTCCGGCAAGCGGAAATACGCGAATCACTTTTTTTGTGACGAATCTTGATCTTTTGCAAAATGAAGGCGCGAATGCTTTTCGCGTTGACGCGCAAGATGCGAGAGGTTTTCGCTATCCGTTGCAGATCGTTTCGTTTGAACCGCTCACCGACCGACCGTGGGTCTATGCGCTGACGGTCAAACTTCACGGCGCGATGGAAAATGTCGGCGACGTTTTGGTGAGAGCAAACTGGCGCGGCGTTGCGAGCAATCGCGTGCGCGTTGCAATCGGCTTTGAAAGCAAAAAACCGGAAGATGATGCAGGCTCAATTCCGACGCCGATGCCCGAAAAACCGCCGATAAAGAACCCGTTGCAAAATGTTGGGAGCTTGCCGTGGGTTGGCGATCGTGTTCGTTTTATCGAACAGGCGACCTTTGGTGCAAATGCCGAACTCGAAACACGTTTGCGGCGCGTCGGAATCTCGACGTGGCTTAACGAGCAAATGGAAGAAAAACGCGATGCAAACGGTGCAACTCGTTATTCGACATATCTGTATCCGAATCTTGCGCTCCAGCAAACAACGCCGCCGACAACCTGCACGGGAAACTGTCTGCGCGACAATTATTCGATGTATCCGATTCAAAAATGGTTTTTCCGCGAAGCTCTCTACGGCGAAGACCAACAGCTTCGCCGCCGTGTTTCGTGGGCGTTGAGTCAGATTTGGGTTGTCTCGGGACGCGAAACGATTCAGCCTTCACGGATGATTCCGTACATACAGGTTTTGGACAGAAATGCTTTCGGCAATTATCGCGATCTGATGCGCGAGATGACGCTCAATCCGGCGATGGGAAATTATCTTGATATGGCAATTTCGACGCGGCAGAATCCAAACGAAAATTACGCCCGCGAGATCTTGCAGCTTTTCTCGATCGGGCTTTATATGCTCAATCAGGACGGAACCGTTCAGTTTGACTCAAGCAATAATCCGATTGCGACATATGACCAAAATATTGTCAACGGTTTTACGAAAGTTTTCACCGGTTGGACATTCTGCGGACAGGGTTGTCCGAATTCACAACCCGGAATCGTCAATTTCCGCGACCAGTTGGTTGTCAATTCAGCTAATCACGACAACAGCGAAAAACTACTTTTAAATTATCCGGGCGCGGTTCCGATGATTCCCGCCGGACTGACCGCCGATCAGGATTTTGAAATGGCGCTCGATAATGTTTTTTATCATCCGAACGTCGCGCCTTTTGTCGGTAAATTATTGATTCAACAGCTTGTGACGAGCAATCCGACCCCTGCTTTTGTCGGACGTGTGTCAGCCGTTTTCAATGATAACGGGCAAGGCGTTCGCGGCGATCTGAAAGCGGTTGTGCGGGCGATTTTGACCGATCCGGAAGCACGCGGAAATTTGAAGACCGATCCTGATTACGGTCATCTGCGCGAACCGGTTTTGTTTGTTTCAAACATTCTGCGGCCGCTTAGTCCGACCGCTAACACGAACGCTTCGGGAAACTGCAACGGTCAGAGCGACGGCGTATTAAACAGCGTGACGATCATTCTCGATCAGGATGTTTTCAATTCGCCGAGCGTTTTTAATTATTATCCAATGACTTATACGCTGCAAAATACCGCACTGCACGCGCCGGAATTCGGGATCTTTTCGACCGGCACGGCTTTGAAACGTCCGAATTTTGTCAATCAGATGGTTTTCGGAACCGGTATTGCTTTAAGTGCGGATGCGCCTTGCGGAACGAAAATAAATCTTTCGCGCTGGCAATCGCTGGCATCGGCAGATCCAAGCGGCGCATTGCTGGTGGATACGATGAATACGGAAATAATGCACGGTTCGATCTCGCCGACGGTGCGCGGACATATTTTGACGGCGGTTCAGGCAGTTGCTGTGGCAGATTCATTAAAACGGGCGCGAACCGCGCTTTATTTAGTTGCCACTTCGCCGCAATTTCAGGTGCAAAGATAAATGTTTGTAGTTCCGCCTTCAGGCGGCACATTTCCATTTAACGAAAAACGCCGCTCGGAAGGCGGGACTACAAACATAAAAACAAAAACAATGAAAGAATCAAGAAGAGAATTTATCGGAAAATCTTGTCGGGCTTTAACAATGGCGGCAGTTGCCACGCAAATGTCGCATTTTGGTCTGGTTAGTGCTTTAGCGCAAAAAAAGAGTAAGAAAAATGCGGCGGTTGAGCCTTACAAAGCGTTGGTCTGCGTCTTTCTAAACGGCGGAAATGATGCCAACAATACGGTGATTCCAAAATATAGCGCTGGTTATGCCCAATACAGTGCTGCGCGTTCGGCGCAGGGATTGGCAATTCCGCAAGCCAATCTTTTATCAATGATGCCGCCAACCTTGGGTGTCGAATTTGGATTACATCCGAATCTGGCCGAGCTTCACGGGCTTTGGGGACAAAACAAACTGGCGGTAATTTCCAATGTCGGAACGCTTGTTCAACCGCTTACAAAGGCGCAATATCTGTCAGGTGCGCCGCGTCCCGACCAGCTTTTTTCGCATTCCGACCAGGTTGCCCAATTTCGCACCGCAATTTCCATCAATGGGTCAACCACCGGCTGGGGCGGACGGCTTGCCGATCGGACTGCGCCGATCAATGCCGGTGCGGCGATTCCGATGATCACTTCGGTTGCGGGCGTGACGGTTTTCAGCAATGGCGTAACGAGTTCGCCTTTGATCGTCGAACCTTCGCCGACACCTCTGAATCAGGTTTTGACGCTCAATGGTTTCGGAACAACGAGCGACGAATTGGCACGGAAAACCGCAATGCAGAGAGTTCGCGGCGAAGATTTGGATAAAACCCTCGTTCAAGCGGCGGGATTTTTGACACAGCAAGCCGTCAACGTCAGCGAACAATTAAGTTCTGATCCGGTTTTGACAGTGACATTTCCGAATACGACGCTCGGCAATCAGCTCAAACAAGTTGCGAAACTGATGAAGTTTCGCACGTCGCTTAATATCAGCCGTCAGATCTTTTTCGTACAACTTCCGGGTTTTGACACACACGGCAGTCAGATCAACAACCAAGGCAATTTATTGATGCAATTGAGTCAGGCTTTAAAAGCATTTTACGATGAAACGGCAGCGCAGGGAGTTTCGGGACAGGTCACGACCTTTACGATGTCCGACTTTTCACGCACGCTGAATCCCGCAGGTTCGGGCGGAAACGTCGGTTCAGACCACGCCTGGGCAGGACATCATTTCGTGATGGGCGATGCCGTGCTTGGCGGGAATTTCTACGGCCGGCCAACCTCTAACGGAACGATCTTTCCGACGCTTGTCAACGAGGGACCGGATGATGTCAGCAATCGCGGACGTTTTGTGCCGACGGTTTCGGTAGATATGTATGCCGCCACACTGGCGCGTTGGTTCGGATTGAACGACGCGGAAATGTCGCTCGTATTTCCGTACATCAATAATTTTCCGACCTCGAATTTAGGGTTTATGATGTAAAGACAATCTCTTTACAAATAAATCTGATGTTACGCAAAATGACTTTGAGCCGCATTTTAGGCGGCTTTCCGCGCATCGCGGCAGTTAGCCGCGTCCATTTATGGTGCGGTCAATTAATTGATGATTTTCAAAAGGGCGTTTTAACGTCCTTTCTTGCGGCTTGAGCCTTTGTAATTTGACGGCTCAAGCCTTCTTAAAGGACGTTAAAACGCCCTTTGTCATTCTTTTATCGCTCA
>JANPDZ010000580.1:0-5742 GCA_031431735.1 Acidobacteriota bacterium
CCGGATGAAAACGATACTATGATTTTGACAATATTGGTAGTTTTTTTGATTGCTTTACTGTTTCTGCTGGGGATGGGCTTGGGTATCGGCTTTTTGCTGCATTGGCTCATTCCGGCGGTCGAATTGGGCATCGGCATTTTAATCGGTGTCGTTGCAGCCGGCATTTCCGCGTTCTACGTTGTAAGGATTCTTACTTTCTCGAAAGATGTGCAAGAAACAGTCGAAGAGCATATGCTGTTTTCAAAACTGGAAGAAATGTCGGAATCGCTTGGCAATTCCGCCGACCGCCGGAAAGAAAAATCAATTACCCACTTACCGCGTAAAAAAAGAAACGAGTAGAGAAATTAGTTTAATGGATTCCGCACAAAATTTACGACAATTTACGGCGCGGCTTTTGCTACACGAAGGCGCGTTGGTCGAAACAATCGAGCCGGCAGGTTTGGAGGCTTTGCTGCCCGCGCCGATGCAAGTTGCTTTGGACGCGCCTGAAATCGTCCGATTCGGATTTGCATCGGAAATGCCGCCCGCCGCGCAAAGAATCAGTCTCGAATCGGATTGGCTCGAAAAATTTGAACGCCTGCTCGGCAATCGCGGACATAATTTCCGGCTTTTTTTACCGCTCACCTTGCCCGCCCTGCCGACGGACGCGGAAAAAATAATCGCGCACGGTTTGTCTCTGCAAAACGCCGTCTATCGCATCTCGAAAATCGAGAGCGCGTGGACGCGGTATCTGATTTTTCTGTTTCACTACGCCGCCGTGTCGGACGAAAAGCGCGAAGGCTTAATCGCGCTCGGCGTAAATTTATCGAGCGCAAGCACAATTGACGGCTTTTGCGGGCAAATGCTCGACGCGGCTTTCGGCGCAGAAGATTATTCGGAAAATCCGCCGTCATATCACGATTTGCCGCCGGATTGGAGCGGGAAACGCCTCGAAACATTTATTGAACGCGCACTGCCAGACCGCATCCAAAATCATTTGGCACAATTTCTGCAGGGCACACAAAAACGCCTCTCGCGCGATTTGATGCGGCTGCGCGATTATTACGAAGGTTTGCGCCGCGAAGCCGCCGCACGGTTGCAAAAACAAAAAGGCGACACAGCCCGCGAACGTCTGCGAATCGAATCGGCAGCCCGCGAATACGACGCGAAAATCGCCGATTTGCGGCAAAAATACGCTTTGCAGACAAACGTCAGACTCGCGCAAAAACTCGAACTCATAATGCCTGTGCAACGCATCCATCTGGTCATCAAACGGCGCAAAGCCGAGCGAAAAATAACGATGGATTGGAATGCCGCCACACGGCGGCTCGAACCGCCGCCCGACGAATACGGCTTTGCTGCCGACACGACGCGCGTCGTTTGCGATGCCGCTTCACACATCGCTCAGCCGTCGGCTCACGCAGACTGTCCGCAATGCGAAAAATCCTTCTGCCGCGTCTGCTTTCCGCGCTTTTGCCCGAAATGCCGGCAAGACGAACGATAACCGCAAGATGATTTCACAAATGCCGAAACGGGCAGGCGAGGCTGCCTGCGTTCCCAGCTTTACATAATCTTTTTTAAAACCTCTTTCAATAAATTTTCGGCAACTTCTTCGGCGGTTTTGCCGGAAACTTTGCCTTCAACAGCAATCGAAACATCGCCTTTTTTAATTTTGATTTCTTCGATGACGATTAAGCCGTTTTCTTCGGTGTAAGTTCCGGTTACGCGATATGCGCCGGGGAAATTGTTTTTGTCTATGAAGACGAGCGGGGCGATTTGCCGACTGCCGTTTGCGCCGCGTGAAACTGCCTCGGCGGCTTCGTCGAGCTTTTTGCCGAATGCGTCTATTAGTCCGCGCGTGTCGTCCGATTCGCCTTTTTTGACGAAAAACGGTCGTCCGAAAATCGGGAGCGGCGATTCTTGGATTTTGATTGCGTCTTTGTCGGCTTTCGACAAAATCAAGCCGATCGGGATACTCGTCGAGCCGAAAATGCGCGGGCTTTGCAGACCGCTCGTGCCGTTTGAAATGTCCATTTTCGGGACGCGGTTGACGGCGTAATCGAACAAAACTCCGGTTTCAACGCTCGTTTCATTTTTCAGAGCCGCACCTTTCATTCCTTCCAAAAGCGCGTAAGTCAGCAAGCCTTGTCCGTATTGCGACGCTTCATACGCCGATTGATTTGCCGCGCTGCCCATCAAAATCTGCAAGCCGGAGCGGTCTTTTAATTTTTCGAGTGCGCGAATCTGGTCGGGCGAAAGATTGCGTTCGAGAACTTTTTCAAACGCTCCGGCGGCGCAGGTGTCCAAAATCAAAACCTTATTTTTCGCATCAATTCCCTTTTTGTCCTTTCGCCACCATTCTTGCGAAAGCCAATCCAAAATCTCCGTGTTTGAAATCGAGCGTTCGGGCGTGTTTCTGACCGCGCCCGGCGAACCGTTTTCGGATTCTTGTGTCAAATAAAAATACGTTTCCTGTTCGCCGACGTTAAGGCTCGTGCCGTGTCCCGAAAAATAAACTACAAGAATATCTTCGGGCTTGGCTTTTTGGGCGAATTCGGCAAAAGCCGCTTTGATATTGGGTTTGGTCGGAAGTTCCGAAGGATTTTTCGTTTCGCCTTTCGGCGGCGTGGTGAGCAGTTTTATGTTCACTTTATCGCATTGCGGAACGCCGCTTTTGCAGAGAAAATTGCGGGCGGCGATGCCGAGCGCGTTTGAGAAATCTTCGGCATCTTTGGCGGCATAATTCAAATCCAGTTGGTCGCCATTGTAATCGGAAACGCCTGCGACAATCGCGTAGAGCGTCGGTTCGGGCAGATTATCGCTGCCGCCGAGCTTAAAAACTGCTGTCCCGCGACTGCTGATTTTCGGATTGCCGCCGCATTTCGGATTGCTGTTGACAAAAGATTTCTGCGCCTTTTGGTCAAAATCCGAAGTGATGATGTCAATGCAGTTTTCACCTTTCGGATTAAAACCCGCGCTCTGTTTGACGTTGAAATTAACAATCGCTTCCGTCAAATTCGGAGTCGTTTTAAGAAGTTTTTTCAAATCCTCGCTCCGCGCATCTTCCGCCGCCAAACTTCCGTTAATCATCAAACGCACCGTGCCGATTCCGCCGCCGCGATTTTTGATCTTAAAGGTCAGATTCGCCGTCTTTTCATCAAAATTCTGCTCGACAACTTCGGGAAAAAGTTTGATTTCCGACAGCGGTCGCACATCCGCCAACGGCTGATTCGGCATATAACCGAGCAGACGCGGCAAAAGATTCGGCGTGTAATAAATATCTTTCAACTGATTGAGCGCAATCGTTTCGTTGCCGAAAACCCACTGAATCCCGTCAATCTCGCCGCCGTTCGGCGCGTCGTAGCGTCCCGTTTTCGTTTGCACAACCGCCCAATTCCCGTCGCGGAACGTCACCAGAGCGCAAATTTCTTCGCCCGTCGCCGCGTCCCAAATCCTCACGGTCGAATCCGAACTGCCCGACACGACGAGCAGTTTTCCGTTTGCGTCCTTCGCAAATTTCACCGAATTAACCGCGTCGGTGTGTCCTTCAAATTTCCGCAGAGTTTTGGTCTGGTTATCGCGCAAATAAACTTTACCGTCAAACGCTCCCGCCGCCAAAAATTTCCCGTCCGGCGAATATGCAACGGATTTGAAACCCGCAAATTTATTGGCGGAAAGTTTGAATTCACCGCCGAAACCTTCGATTTCCTTGCCCGTTTCGACATCAAAAAACTGCACACCATTCGCCTTCGCCGCCTCACCGATGCCGATTTTCGACATATCAACCTCGCCGCCCGAAGCCGTCGCCAGCGTTTTTCCGTCGGGTGAGAAAGCGAAACTCAAAACACGGAAAGTAAAATCTTCTAAAATTTGTTCAATTTTGGCTGTCTTGGCATTCCATAGACGAATTTTATTATCCGTATTTAAGGTTGCAAGTTTTAATCCATCGCTTGAGAAACTAGCAGATTGAGTCAAAACCTTTAATTCACTACCAAATGTAAATTCAGGTTCACTTTTATTATCAATTTGAATATTCTCCGTAGGTTGTATTCGCCATACACCTTCGTATTGAGAAGTCCCAATTAAAATTGCCTGCAAATTTGGTAGAGATGAAATATATGGAATCCAAGCTCTTTCTCCAAAAAGAATCCGCTGACGAACTTTTAGATCATTTGTTGCAAAGATCTCTACTCTTCCATAATAGCTAGAAAAGGAGTCATGTCGTCCACTAATGGTGGCAAGGTTATAACCTTCATCTCCACTACTTACCGCAAACAATTTCCCTTCAGATAGAAACGTCAAAGAATTTGAATAAGCTCCCGTGCAAATAGGGAAATAAGCTCCTCTTGCCAATTTTGAATATTTAGCAGGAACAAAAATGCTATCTTGTTCTCTTTCAATTACTCTATCTGTTCCTGTTTTATCAAGCCTTGATCCAAAGCATTTCAATCCTAAATTATAATTTTGTCCTAATCCAAAATTCCATAAGCTAGAAGTGCCGCTGTCACCACCAATTAGCAAGTGAGTAAAATCTGGAGATAATCCAGCATCATTGACTTTAGCAGATTTACCTGTTAGATAAGAGAGATTTTCATCATCAACATTTTTCAATATAATAACATTGGCTTTTCCTTTAAATTCACTTTCTCCACCTCCAAATAGTATTAATTGTTTTGCATTGGGTGTTATAACAACAGAAGTTCCAATATCTTTTTTCTCCCAAATTGTTTTATATGATTCCGCTTGTAATAGCTCAACTTTTTCACTATCCACAATGAATATCTCATTATTCTTCAAAAAATTAACATTCCATACATTTCCAATTCGAATAAATCTTTTAATTTCCTGATTCTTTTCTAAATTCCATAATATTGCAACAGTATCTCCACCCATCAGTATTTGCTTGCCATCAGACGAATAAGCAACCGATGTAATCTCTCCAGTATGCTCGACAAATTGCTTTTCTTCTTTGCCGTTTGCCGTCAAATAAATCCGTGCGATTTTGTCTTCGCCGCCCGTCAGCAAAAATCGAGAGTCGGGCGAAAAGGCTATCGAATTAACTCGTCCGGCGTGTTTGAGTTCAAACAATTGCTTGCCCGTCTTTGCTTCCCAGATTCGCGCCGTTTGGTCTTCGCCGGCGGTGGCGACAAATCTGCCGTCCGACGAAATCGCGGCGGAGAGAATTTTGCCCGTGTGTCCGACAAATATTCCGCTTTTGTTTTCCTGCAAAACTATCGGCTTGCCCGTTGCCGTTTCCCAGAGCCGCGCCGTTTTGTCGTCGCTTGCCGTTAAAATTATCGAACCGTCTTTTGAAAATTGCACTGCGCTCACGCTGGCTTCGTGTCCGACAAAGCGGCGAAGCTGTTTGCCCGTCTCTAAATCCCACAGCAAAGCCGTATTGTCCGTGCTTCCCGTCAGCGCAAATTTTCCGTCCACAGAAACGGCAACCGCCAACACGCCGCCGCCCGAATGCCCGTTGAGAATTTCGAGTTTTAAGTTTTGTCCGTAGGCTGTTAATGCTAAAAACAAAAATAAAATTATAACTTTCATAATATTCTCCTAAGCTGGGAGCGCGGCTGGGAGCGCAGGCAGCCTTGCCTGCCCGTTCCAGCGAAGCGTCGAACGGTAACGCTAGCTTATCTGAAAAGTTTAAGAAAATTAAACGCCGTGCGCCGCGTTGGTTTGATTTTCTTAAACTTTTCAGGTGAATCGGGGCGTGTCGCGCCTTGTTCTCGCAAAGCCTCGAACGCGCTTGCAGGCAAG
>JANPDZ010000581.1:0-7543 GCA_031431735.1 Acidobacteriota bacterium
GTAACTGTTTAGGTCAGTCAAAAAAGGATATTTTAGCTGATTAGACATTTGATAACAATGTGGAAGTGAAATTGCCGGAAACAATTGAAGAATGTCATCAACTGATTGGAGAGTTATGCTCGATAATTAAGCAGATGCAAGTTGAGATTGACGAGTTAAAAGCGCGGTTGAAGCAAAATTCGCAGAACTCGCATCGTCCACCGTCGAGCGATAACCTCCAGAAACCGAATCCGAAACCGGCGATTTCGCGGAAGAAGAAAAAACGAGGTGGGCAAAAAGGACATCGTGGAGAGACTTTGAAAAAGGTTGAGAATCCTGATGTGGTGGTTGATTGTGAACCAACGGGTTGTGACTGTGGCGAAGCTACTTGGGTTGGCGAGAGCGAAATAATTGATACGAGACAAGTCTTTGAATTGCCGAAACCGCGCTTGGAAGTGTCGGAATACCGAAGAATTAAGCGGATTTGTCAATGTGGGCAGGCGAGTTGCGGAGAGTTTCCGGAAAAGGTCAGCGGACAAACGCAATATGGCGGACGAGTGCAGGCAATCGTGGCTTTGATGAGTGTCCAAGGGTGTTTATCGCATCGAAAAATAGGTGAGATTTTTGCGGATTTGTATGGCTATCAATTGAACGAAGCGACCATTCAAGAGATGTTGCAAAGAACTTCTGAGGTGATGCCGATGGAGGAAATCAAGGCGGAAGTTACTGAAGCGGAAGTGATCAATGTCGATGAAACGAGTCTGAGGGAAAACGGGATAAAAAAATGGTTGCACACAGTTTCAACTAAAAGTTGGACGTATCAATTTGTCCATCGGAAACGTGGACGAGAGGCAATGGGAGATGAAAAATCGGTGTTGCCACACTATCGAGGAGTGGCAGTGCACGATTGTTTAGAAAGCTATTTTGGATTTTGCGGGATGAAGCACGGGATATGTAATGCGCATATCTTGCGGGAATTAGCGGGAATTATTGAAAATAGCAAGTCGCGATGGGGCTGGCGAATGAAGCGATTGCTGCTGAGAATCTACGTGGCGAGCGATTATGGAACTGGAACGGTCGCCGATTTTGCCAAATATGAAGAAAGATATGACGCGCATCTTGATGGAAGGAGAAAGCGAAGAACCGCCGCCGGAAAGAAACCACCCAAAAGGGAACTTAAAACGGACAAAAGGGCGGAATTTATTGGAAAGAATGAGGAAACGCAAAGAAGCGATCTTGAGATTTGCGGTCGAAGAAGAAGTTCCATTCACGAACAATCAGGCAGAGCGCGACCTGCGAAATGCAAAAGTGAAGCAAAAAATGAATGGCGGATTTCGAGCGGCCAGTGGAACGGAAAGCTATGTCAGAATAAATAGCTACTTGATGAGCCTCAGAAAACAAGGTCGGCAAGTGTTTCAAGAATTAGTCTCAATCATCAAAGGAAAACCTTTTGCCACTTGCCAGACCTAAACAGTTACCAAAGATGTGACATTACAAATCGGCAGATTGGGCGGACATATGAACAGAAAAGCTGATGGAATGCCGGGCTGGATAACCTTGTGGCGTGGAATGGAAAAACTCAGGTTGCTGGTTGAAGGTGTCGGCATTGCTCAAACTTTAACAAAATTTGGGTAATGACAAGGCATTTGGCTCACGATTCCCGCTAACTGGCTCGTTCGAGATTTTAACTCTATACAAATATGATATGCGTGGCGCACAGATAAAAAAAGGCACTTCAAAAAGTGCCTTTACCAACCAAAAATTGTTGAAAATAATGGAGCCATCCATGGGATTCAAACCCACGACCTTTCGATTACGAATCGAATGCTCTATCAGCTGAGCTAGGATGGCTTGGTTGTCAGTTTCGTTATAAGAAAGACGAATAGAATTTATATCAAAAAAAAGGCGTAGGACGCAACCTGGAAATCAATTGTTTGTGTTTGAGTTGGGGAGGAAGTCGGAAGTTGTCTTAGTTTTTTAGCACGGTTACATTATTTTCAGGAATTTTTACATTACTGAGCGGCATAGAAATTGCCACAAGGTAAAATGCTTTATTACCAACATTTAGAGTTTCGGATAACATCCAATATAGCAAAAAGTGTTGAATTTATTAGATATTTTATCAAAAATTTTAGCCAAACTTTTGCTTTCAGCTTACTTCTAAAGGGCTGATGAGTTAAAAAGTTTGCCAAAATTATTTTATGTAAATTGAAAAATAAGCAAAATTAGCTGACTTCATTTAAACAATATTTGTGTAAAGTGTTGAATAATCAGATGCTTATTAATTTTAGCAATTTCTATGCCGCTCAGTAATGACCGGATATAGTAATTCAACTTACATAACTTCAGAGGTAAAAACTGGTATTGCTGACATAGTTGATCAGTTTTGCAACGATTACCTGAAGGCGAATGCTGTTGAGCTTTTTCAATAAGTATTTTGCTATTTACTTTGTAGGAATTTTTATATGATTTTCTTATGAAAAATTTGGGAGATATATTGATCGTTGATTTTATAAGTGCGATGCAAAACGCCGGATATTAGAAAACCAATTAAAATAATATGGAAAATGAAAAGAAGATTGCTTATTTCGTAGGCGGTGAAGCGAACGGATTGACACGGGAAATTTCTAATGTCGAAATGAGAGTGCGATATTTTGATTGGACTTACCTATCAAGAGGTGTTTTGGACACCAAAGAATTTGGAAGGGTTCAGATTTATGCTTTGGAAGGACTTAATCACAAGGAAGAACAACGTCTTGTTGACAGGATTAAAAAGAAAGATGATTCGGCGTGATAAACGGTTTACGGAATATTATCGGGAATTACTGGTGGGTTGATTGGTTGGAAAGTCGCAATAAGGAGAGATAAAAGTCTGTCAGATTCGACAGGCTTTTACATTTGAAAACTTGTTTGCTAATACTATTAAATAACTACAAGGCGTTATAGGCTTTCTTGATAAAATCTTTATCAAAACCGTCAATATCCCGCGATTGTAATAAACATTCCATCAAACTTTTCATAAAAGAATCCGATAGATTATGCCTGTGCTGAACTACACCATCTTCTTTTTTATAAAAATATTGGTCGGCATTGTATTCAAAAACTTCGTCCAGTAGAATCCACGTATCATCATCGAACCATGCAGAACCTTTAGGAACATAAAAGTTCGGCGGTTTGTCACCAATCTGGCAGCCTGAGACTCTGTTTTTAGCTTTAGGTTGGCGAGTGGTTTGCAGAACTAAGCAGTCTGTGCCGTAATCACAAACTACAATAATTAATTTGTAATCAATATTTCCGTTTCTAAACTGAAATTTTGCGTCAAAAAGGAGGTTTCCGCACTTCATTTGTAATTTTCAATAAACTCCTGCCTTTCGTGGGCGATAGTTAAGATAATTTCTTTTTCAGGCTCAGCCATGAGATCTAGGGCGTATTCATAGGGAATTTCTTTCGATTTCCCTTTTCCGTTATCCCAAACTTTGTCCCACGGCATATCTTCACGATGCGTAAACTCTTCCATTTCTTTGCCCGTTGATATTTCAAAACTCTCGGCAATACGTTTCAGTAATTCAAGCTGACGATCTGAAAAATACCGGGGCTCAAACTCTTTTTTACTAACCAAAAGAATGCCTTCAATAATATTCCCTTCCCAGTCTTCGCCTATTTTTTCTTTTGTTATGTCAAAGTTTTCAGCAAATTCTTCTTGATTTGCTTCGATTTGTTTGTTTAGGGCAACAGGCACCGGTCCCATTTTCCACGCTTCATATATATAGCCGGTTACGCTTCTGCCTGTTTGTTGAAAATGCTCGAAGTCAAATAGATAAAGAAGTTTGTAGAGTTTTTTCTTATAGCAGGACTGAGTATGTTGCGTAAAATAAGTTATGGCATTGAACGCTTTTTCTCTATTACGATTTTTTAACATAACAATCTCCTTTAAAATAAAGTCGCAATCCATTGCGGATTTCACACTTTAAATAAGTTTCACGAATGAAACATTATACGTTCAGATACGGAAAATTTCAACTAAAGTTGCCTTAAAAAGTAACATAGGTTCTTCAAAAACGCCTAATTTTGCCAAAAAGTAGGTGTTTGAGGCTTGTTTCATCCGCGCAACAACTTCTTCCGTTTCACTTTCCCGCCGCGATTTTATTCTGGAAAACTTGAATCAAAACCTGTCGAGGGCATTTTTAACATCATTCTCGAAAGAAACCGTTTGCCTTGATAATTTCAAAGCAGACGGCTTCTTTTTTTCAAAAAATCAGGTTCACCCGAACTTTTAGTAAAAATCGGTTGCGATTTTTGAATTTTGCGCAATAATAGAGCAAAAAAAACGTTCAGAAAACAACTCTCAAGACGACTAATTATAAAACCAGTTTTGCGAAGGAGAAAAATATGAATTATATGGCTGTGAATTTCAGACAACATTCGGGAATTGAAAATCCGTCGGGTTGTGATTTTTTCGCGCCGCCGCCGATGCAAATCGGGCAAGTCATAACGGGGCAAACATCCCTTTTTCAAGGACAGGACGCGATGTCGACAACGCGAAGATCAATGATAATGATCGTTTATTCTTTGATTGGTTTGGCAATCGCCGCAATTATAATTTATATGTTTGAAATTTCCCCCAAAATTTCCGTCTTTTACATTGTAATTATAATTTCTTTAGGTGCGGGTGTTCTTTTCGGAGCGTATCTCACCGGATTTCGTCATAAATGTTCCTACGTTGGGGAAAACGGCGTTGCCGAATATTTGTTGAAAAAGAACAGGTATAATCAACCGACCGGAGAAATCTTTGAATTTGCCAATGCCAATGCGCTGTATGTCGAAAAAACACAGAACTTTACCAATGGTGTTTATACCGGCACAAATTATAAATATCGCTGGGTTAACCAATACGGCAATGATGTTTATAAACTACAAGGATCGTATCAAAACAAAAATGCCGAGCCGAAAAATTTGGCGGATGTTTATTATTTGGCGACTTCGGCGGCAAATTCGTGGAATCATTATAAATTGGTCAAATATATTGACATCATCAATCAAGGCAGTTCGGTGGTTTTCAACGTCAAAAAGATGAAGATCGAAATGGGATTGAATATGATGAATATTTATGAATCGGGAAACAAACTCACTTGGAATATCAGTGACATAGATTCGGTTCAGATTTCGGAGGGCTGGGTCACAATTTTCAACTCCAAATATCAGGAACTGAGTTGGTTTTCTAAAGCCTTCGGCAAAGGGAAAATTACGTTTTTATACTCCGAGATGCCAAACGCCAATTTGTTTTTGCTGTTGTTTGAGAGTTTGTATAAAAAGCCGGTTTACTAAACTTTTAGCAATAAACAATCATCGTTTATATTCGCGTTCGATGGCGTCAATTTTTCCGACGCGTTTTTTATGGCGTTCTTCGGTTAGATCAGTTGAGATCCACGCTTCGACGATTTCCTTGATTTCGCCAAAATTATTTTGTCCGCTACCCAGCGTCAAGACATTTGCGCCGTTGTGTTGACGAGAATTTCGTGCGAGCGCGACCGAATAACAAGCAGCGGCACGGACATTCGGAACTTTGTTGGCGGTCATTGCGCTGCCGATTCCGGCACCGTCAATGATTATTCCGGCGTCAACTTTTCGCTCGCCGACAGCGCGCGCAACGGCGTGGGCGAAATCGGGATAATCAACCGCGTCTTTTGAATTTGTGCCGAAATCGCGGACGTTCAGACCGAGTTCGGTGAGAAACGATTTGAGTTGTTCCTTGAATTCAAAGCCGCCGTGATCTGAGCCGACGGCAATGGTGCGGATTTTCGTGACGGCGCGGCGCGAAGATTTTTTGACCAGCACGATATTTCTTTCGTTGATCAGATCACTTGCGAGCGGTGTAAATTTCGCGCTTTCGGAAATTCTGAGTTTTGCGCCGAAATCCAAACCGCGCAAATCGTCTTCGGTGATCAAACTTTTTGCCGATTCGTCGCGGTCAAATTCCTTGTCAATTTTATCTTGCAGAGAATTGACGACGACGCGCTGCGGATAACTTTCCGCTGCAATCTCTTCCGGCGCGGCATTTGCCAGAACTTGTTTGACGAGTTCGCGCACCCGTTCACGAGTTTCTTTATCTTCTGCCATAAATTTGTAAAGTGAAAAAGTGTAAAAGGGCAAAAGGGTAAAAGTTAATCGGATGTTTGTTGATAACCAACTTTTTCACATTTTCACTTTTTCACATTTTCACATTTAACCTTTTGATTTATAGTATTTCTAAATAAGGTTTCAATCAAATCGAAAACTATGGCAACACAAACCGCGCAAGAATTTACCGAATTTACCAATCCGAATCTCGAAATTATGTATTCCGCCGAAGAAATCAAGGCGCGGGTCGCCGAACTCGGGCGGCAGATCACTGCCGAATATGCCGATAAAGATCTGGTTCTGGTCGGCGTTTTGAAAGGTTCGGTGATTTTTTTGTCAGACCTGATGCGCGAGATTGACCTAAAACTGGCGATAGATTTTATGGCGGTTTCAAGCTACAAGGACGAAACGGTTTCGTCGGGCGATGTCGAAATTCTCAAAGATCTGACGCATCCGATTCGCGGCAAGGACGTAATTGTCTGCGAAGACATCGTTGACACAGGTTTGACGCTCTTTCGCTTGATGGAAATCTTAGGTTCGCGCGGCGCGCGATCGCTGCGCATCGCAACACTTCTTGACAAACCCGAACCGCGCATCAAAACCGAACTCAAAATTGATTACTGTGGTTTTCAGATTCCGAACAAATTCGTCGTCGGCTACGGCTTGGATGTCGCGAACCGCTATCGTAATCTGCCGTTTATCGCCGTCGTTAAGAACCCTGCGGAAGCGTGATCGGGCGGCTATTTTGTAACCAGATTTGATTTATTAGCCGCTTGGATATCCAATCAACATAATTTTTCAGATGAATACCAATTTTGAGCAATCAATAGAAACGCTAAAACACCAAAAAAGAAACTTTCGGCATTATGTCCGCAATCTTTCGCCGACCGAGAAAATCTATCAATTAGAATTACTGCAAAGGCGATACTACGAATTATTGACGGCAAGAGCGGAAAACGGCGGCCGACCAATTCCCGAAAAATGGCGCAAATGGCACGAAGCACAGTTGTGATTTGCGACGATTTTCTTATCTACTAAACTTTTGTGCAATGGATGAATCTTGTGGTTGAAAAGCCTGACAAGCCAAAAAACAAATAGTGGCAAACATTTACACAACGATTCAACGAAAAGTGAATCAGGACAAATTTGATTTTTCAAATCAGTCGCTTGAAGAGTTAGCAGCAGAAAAATTCAAACTTGCCGATTCTGTCAAGGTAATTCTTGCGCCTCACGTAATGCGTCAGTGATACGTTATTTTCATTCTAAACAATCACGTTAAGACTGGAGCGCGAGCATCCTTGCTTGCCATGAGCGCAGGGCGCGAAAATGGCGTTTGTGAGCCTCAGAACGTCGAATTTAACAAGACTTTTTCGCGTTGAAGCAACGCTCATGGCAAGCAGGGATGCTGTGCGCTCCAGTCTTTAAGCTTTCGGTTTCTGTGAATATA
>JANPDZ010000582.1:0-5500 GCA_031431735.1 Acidobacteriota bacterium
TTACGAACCCGCCGGAGATGACGCGACCCGCGGCTGGCTTTGGTCATCGCAAGAATATGATTGGAAAGGCAGAGTAACGCGGAGCATTCCGACCGATTCAAACGGTTCGGACGGCAAAGACCAACTCATCAGCTACGAAGGTTGCGGCTGTGCGGGCGGACAGATAACAACCATTCAAAGCGAACTCGTGCCAAGAAACGACCAATCAAACACGAACGCAAGAAGAACACAAAAAATCTATGCCGACATCATTGGCAGAACCTATAAAACCGAAGTGATGAATTGGGACGCCGCAACACCTTGCACAACAACCGTCCAAACATTCAACGGACGCGACCAAGTTACAAAAACACGGCAGTATTCAGGTTCGGAAAGCAGTTCGACCTATCAGGACATTTCGATGATCTACGACGGACACGGGCGGATGAAAACGCGGCATTATCCGGTTGAAGATGCCAATACGAATACGACTTGGATTTACAACAACGACGATTCGATTCAGCAAATTGTTGACCCGCGCAATGCGATTACGAATTTTACCTACAATTCACGCGGACTCGTTGAGCAGGTGAGCTACGACCCGCCCGCCAATCAAACGGCGATTCCCGATGCACCGACTGTTAATTTTACCTACGATGCGCTTGGCAATCGAACGCAGATGACCGACGGCACGGGAACGCAGACCTACAACTACAACGAACTTTCACAATTGACCAGTGAAACCAAAGATTTTACCGATTTGACCAATAATCTGACTATTTCTTATACCTATCATCTCGGCGGCGGTTTGAAATCAATCACCGATCCGTTTAGTTCGACCGTCAATTACACGAACGATAAAGCCGGCAGAGTAACGGCAGTTTCGGGAACGCCTTTCGGTCAGAATACGACCGGAAACTATGCGAACAACATCAAATACCGGGCAT
This sequence comes from Acidobacteriota bacterium, assembly GCA_031431735.1. Taxonomy (GTDB): domain Bacteria; phylum Acidobacteriota; class Blastocatellia; order Pyrinomonadales; family Pyrinomonadaceae; genus JAFDVJ01. Next base: position 927 of record JANPDZ010000582.1, read on the forward strand.
TCGGGCAACTCAAACAGATAGATTACACAATGCCGAGCGAAACATCACAGATAAAATTGGAATACGACAACCGTTTGCGCGTCAGTCATTCGGAAGCCAGTTTGCCAAGCGCGTCGGGCGGATTTGTCATGAAAGCCGATTACAGCTATTTTGCAGCTGGACATGTGCACTCTAAAGTTGATCTGCTGGATAATATATGGGATCGAACGATGAAATATGACCACGCCGGACGTTTGACGTTCAATCAATTCGGAATGGGCTTGGGATCGGATAATCAAACTTATAAAAGAGTCTATGAGCAAAACATCAGTTACGATGGATTTTCGCAGATGACCACACGTTCGGGCGAGCATTGGGGCAATGACATCGGTTATACGGAAAGCTACACGAACGGCAGAATAACGACCAACCCGAATCTGGACTATGATGCGGCGGGCAACATTGTTCATACGGACGAGGATTCTGCTAATCCGCACGTTTTTCAAAATACGATATTTGACGCTTCGGGCAGACAACTTGGCTCTTTCGGCAGTACCAAAGGGCGTTGGGGCAGTATTCTGAATATGGTCACGGAGCGCAAAACCGAAATTGAAATTGACGGCGACGGGCATCCGGTGGTCGAGAAGTCAGGTTATCGCTACTATCATATTTCCGATACGCCGCCCACGCCGGGTTGGACACCTGATGCCCGGATGTTTCAGGTTTGGTCAACGGTTTTGGGAAGTAGTTTGACATCGGTATTGCCTGACGGCAGTAAACAGTCAACAAAGGTGTTTGCAGATCGAGCAGTGATTGCCGGGCAGGGAGTAAATGATGTCGGATGGAAGACCGCCGACCCGATAACAGGCACGACGGGCAATTTTAACTCCTACGGCTTTACGAAGGACGAAATCGAACCGCTTGGTCAAAGCATTCGTCAATACGACCCGACAGATCCGCCGGAACCGCCGCCGAGCGATCCCGGTCCGATTGGCGGTGCCGACGACCCGCAATGGCAATGTACGCCCGGGACAACATTTTATGGGAATTTTCAGGGAATGCCATGGCATTGTCAGAAAGCACTTTTGTTTAATGCCGGAACGACCTTGCCGTGGGAATTTGAACCCCCTGCAAATCCGCATGGGATAGGATCGGCACCCCACGATAGCGGGCATCAACGGACGGGAACGGCAAGCGATAGAAATATGCCTGTGAATATTGCGGTAACGACGAAACCACAGTCGTTATCGAGCGGTGGAGGTGCGGTTCCAGCCTCGCATATTCCAAGTGCTGACGGCTGCACTTACGACGGACACGGCAATCCATCGTGCGCTGTTCAATCGGAAAGGGCGTTTGATGACAGCATTCCCGATTTTGTTGATGCCAGTGTTTCAGGTGGGCAAATTCAAACAAAAACAGTTCCTTTTGATGTTCCGAGAATTGAAACAGCACTGGGAAAAGTTCTCGCTAATCAAGGGTGCAAGGATTTCATCGCGAATTTGTTAAATATAGCCTCGAAAAATACAAATAAGAAATTGGCTGAAAATGGCGACATTCTGAAAATGTTTCAATTAGCTAAGAATAATTTAACCCGGGAAAGACCAAAAGGGTTCGATCCAACAGGTTCAGGAACAGTTCTTGGTAGTTTCAAGAAGAAAAATGCCGGGATATTCGCGGTTGGAAGCCCAAGCCAAGATGCAAAAGATCAATTTAGTATTGATGTAAAGACCATTTTGCATGAATTAATACACCTGGCGGCTTTTAAGGGGAATTATTTTAGTGACCAAGACTTGGCTGACATTATTAGCAAATCCCCAGATGGAAAAATTCCTTATACTGGAGACAATGCTGTGTATCCTAATAATCCATATGACCCTAAATATACTCAAGAGCAGGCAAGCTCAATGAAAAGCGGTTATTGGGATCGAGTTTTAAAAGCGAAATGTTTTACAGACAAAGATGGTAAGGATCTTGATGTGAGAACCTTGGTAAATTGGTAAATTTTTGGAGTAAATATGGATTTGAAAAACGTTAGCTATAAGTTAGTGGGGGTAATCTTTTTGATTATCTCATTATGCCTGATAACTCAAACAATTAAAGCGAAAGAATGGAATGGGATTGTACCGTTAAAATCTTCTCGTGCAGATGTTGAAAAACTATTGGGGAAACCAGATGAAAATGGTGGATATAAAATTAAAGGACAATACGGGTTTATCCGTTATTCACTAACTGATTGTGCGGCATCTGAAAAATGTATTTGCCCTGCCGGTAAAGATATTGTAGTCGAAATAAGGGTTCACATACATTATAAATTGAAATTAAAAAAATTAAAGCTTGATTTAAAAAATTATAAGAAAAAGGCGGACCCAGAGCTTTTAGTTTATGAAACTTATTCAAATTATGATGAAGGAATCGAATATGTAGTATTCACGGAAGAAAATACTATAGATAGTATTACTTATTTGCCGGCTAAACGAGATTGTGAAGAAGCATTAAAAAGAAAATCGGAGATAAAACAAGAGTAGCAAAAAATACGATGGATGATGCAACTTCCCCCAAAAAAGCAGGTAAAAACTAATAGAAAATTAGTCTGTTTGAACCAAGAAAAATTTTAGACTTTAGATGAAAGGAGTCTTTGAAAAGCATTTCTGAACTGCTTAAAATCCATATTGAAATAAAAAAGCCTTACGGAATAATTTTGCCAATACATTTTAACCTTAATTCAGCACGATAACACAAACTTTTCATCGAGTTTAACGACGGGCAGAGGCAATCTGACCTCAACAACTCGTTGGAATGTCGCGTATCCGACCACTTCGGGCGAAGCCGTTTCGTCATCGGTCAAATACAACACGGCAGGTGCGCCCGTCGCACAAACTGACCCGCTTGGCAGAACCGTCAAGATCGAATATACAGATAACTTTAATGACACCACAACATCGCGCAATACCTTTGCCTATCCGACGAAATTGACCGATCCGGCGAATAATTATTCCGAAGTCAAATACCGCTTCGACATCGGCGCAAATGTTTGGGCAAAATCACCTGCTCCGGCGGGAAATTCGACAGGCAAGGAAACAATCAGACTTTACGATTCAATCGGCAGATTGGACAAAGAAACACTTGTCAACACGGGCGCATACACGCGCTATGAATACCCGACCAATCAAATCCAAAGCAAAGTCTATACAACCGTCATTGACACCAATAACAACGGCGCGGACTCAAATGATGAAGTAATGAGCGAATCGTGGTCAGACGGCGCAGGACGAGTGCGAAAATCGCGCACCGAACATCCAAACAGCACCGGCGGCTGGACGGGAAGCCTCGTTGAATATGACATCTTAGGGCAAGTAAAACGAAGCACGGTACCGACCGAAATCAATTCAAGTTACGAACCCGCCGGAGATGATGCGACCCGCGGTTGGCTCTGGACATACAAAAAATATGATTGGAAAGGCAGAGTTACGAGAACAATCAATACCGACGGTACCGATTCAAATACCCTGAATGATTCAGATCAGATCATCAGCTACGAAGGTTGCGGCTGTGCGGGCGGACAGATAACAACGATTCAAAGCGAACTCGTGCCAAGAAATGACCAATCAAACACGAACGCAAGACGAACACAAAAGATCTATGCCGACATTCTTGGCAGAACCTATAAAACCGAAGTAATGAATTGGGACGCCGCGACACCTTACACAACAACCGTGCAAACATTCAACGGACACGACCAAGTTACAAAAACACGGCAGTATTCAGGTTCGGAAAGCAGTTCGACCTATCAGGACGTTTCGATGACCTACGACGGACACGGACGGATGAAAACGCGGCATTATCCGATTGAAGATGCCAATACAAATACGACCTGGATTTACAATGCCGATGATTCGATTCAGCAAGTTGTTGACCCGCGCAATGCGATTACCGCATTTACTTATAATAATCGGGGTTTGGTCACGGACATCGGCTATACTCAACCGGCAAATCAAACGGCGATTCCCGATACGCCGGATGTTCATTTCGCTTACGATGCACTTGGCAATCGAACGGAAATGACCGACGGCACTGGCGCAACCACTTACAATTACAACGACCTTTCACAAATGACCGGTGAAACCAAAGATTTCAATGATCTAACGAATAATCTGACGATTTCATACACTTACAATCTCGGCGGCGGCTTAAAATCAATCACCGACCCGTTTAATTCGACCGTTAATTACACCAATGATAAAACAGGCAGAGTAACCGCCGTGACGGGAACTGCCTGGGCGCAGAATACAACCGGAAACTATGCCTCGAACATCAAATATCGTGCCTTCGGACAAATCAAACAGATGGATTACACAATGCCGGTTGAAACATCGCAGATAAAACTCGAATACGACAACCGTTTGCGCGTCAGCCATTCGGAAGCCAGTTTGCCAAGCGCGTCGGGCGGGTTTGTAATGAAAGCCGATTTTAGTTATTTTGCCGATTCGCGTGTGCAGTCGAAAGATGATCTGCTCGATAATAAATGGGACCGAACGATGAAATATGACCACGCCGGACGTTTGACGTTTAATCAATTCGGAATGGGATTAGGTTCT
>JANPDZ010000583.1:0-3236 GCA_031431735.1 Acidobacteriota bacterium
ATTTACACTCCGGTAGAATCAAATCCGTCCACCAATTTCAGACCGATCAAGAAAGGCACCGTTCGAATGGAACTCCTTGACATTATTCCAACTACCGATTGGAAATTGGAAAACCTGGACAGCCACATTGAAGAAGTAAGAAATATGTATGTGGAAAAGTTTAATTCCTTTGCGGAAGCAAAAACAAACTGATGAATCCTGATCTCAAAAAAAATAATCTGAAAGCCTTTTCCTTCCTGGTCGTTCCCGTTATCTTAGCGGGTTCAGCCGCGTATCTGTTTATGTTGAACAGTCTCGTTTCGTATTGGCTGGGGACTTTTTTACTTTCTTTTTTCTTTGCCCAAACCTTTATTCTGTTACATGAATGCGGACACTTAAATTATTTTGAAAATAGAACAATAAACAAAATTTTCGGCCACGTTTTCGGTTTATTGACAGGTATTCCTTTTTATAACTGGCAACAAATACATAACCTTCATCACAAATGGACCGGTTGGCGCGACCTTGATCCAACCACCGAAAAAACAGCGAAACCGGTCAATTCAAAAATTACCCGATTCATCGTCAACTTTTGCTGGTGGCTTTTTATTCCTATTTTTTATTTGACTTATAAACTTAGTAATTATTGGAATTTATTTAAGATAAAGCGTTTTGTCCCATCAAACGTTTTTACGCTGGCGTCGATAAATGTATCTCTTTACTTTTTGTTTTATTTGGTGGTTTTTTATCTCTTTTCAACCTTTATCCTGCAATACATTTTACCGGCTTTTATTCTCAGTTTAGTGTGGAAAGAACTTTTAATAATGACTCAACACACCCATATCGAAATACCTGTTTCTGAGGGAAAGCAGGTCAAACCTATCTCTTATATGGAACAGGTAAAATACACCCGGAGTTTTTATACTGCGACATTTTTTGCACGTTACTTTTTATTCAATTTTAATTTACACGAAGTCCACCATGCCTATCCCGGATTACCGGCTTATTGCCTCGATAAAATTAACTTGGATATCCCCAGAAAACCTAAATTTTCAGAATGGTTGATCACGGCTAAACTTATGAAAGGGGCGGATTACATTTTTAAAACCTCCAAACATACAGGAAAAAAATTCTGAATACTTGGGAGTAAATCGCACCTGTGAGCCGGGAATTTCCAGATTTGTGTAGGTTTGACTTAACGGTTGCACAGTAACAAAATGAAAAATCTGAATCCTCAACCCGCTAAGGAACGTGTAAACAATAAGTTATAACGATATAAATAAAAAACTAAAGGTTCAGAGTCGGGCTACTGCCCGACTTTCGCGAATCGTCGGGCGGTAGCCCGACTCTGAACCAACAAGGATTGTTATAAGTTATTTTTTACACGTTCCTAAGAGATTTTTCACGGCTTTTGAAAAACATCCGAAAAATTGATACTTTTAGTTAGGAAAAAAACGAAATGCCAAAAAAAGATTGGAAAGGATATACTTGGACTCCGGAACATGGTTACACTTTTGCGCAGGTTTGGAATTTGCTCGAATACGGCAATACGCTCGAAACCCGCGTCGAATTTTCAAACGAACTGATGGTCGGTTTGTTTTGGGAAGAAAGCATGTTTCAAAACTGGTGGCAAAAGGGCGACAAAGGCCAGGACTTAAAACAACACGCCGCCGGATTCGGACAGATCGAACGAACGACACTCGGCATAATGAACGCACTTTATCCGGAAAAGCGTATGAAATATACGCCTGAATTGATCGTCAGCGATCCGCAAATATCGGTCAACGCCTCGGTTGATTATCTGCGTTATTTACGAAAACGATTTCCTAATTCATCTAAAACGCAAATTCTGCACAACTATGGCGGGGCAGGCGAGGGCGGTTCGACCGATGTTTCGCTAAAGGTCAGTCAATGGGTGAAATGCGAAGCGATCTTACAAGGCGCGCGCGGCGAGTTTTCAGGGGAAATAGTGACTCAAGCCTTAACTGCCGCCGAGCCGAATAACGCCAGCCTCATTCCAAATGTTGCCGGTTCGGGTTATAGTAGCAGATTGGGTTTTTGATACAGAAAATTTATGAAAAGAATTTTAATCACCGGCGGCGCGGGCTTTATCGGCTCGCATCTTTGCGAAAGGCTTCTCAACGAGGGCAACGAAGTTATTTGTCTCGACAATTTTTTCACGGGCAGAAAGGAAAATATCTTTCACCTGATGGATAATCATCGTTTTGAATTGATCCGGCACGATGTGACCGAGCCGATCTTTCTCGAAGTTGACCAGATCTACAATCTGGCGTGTCCGGCATCGCCGGTTCATTACCAATACAATCCGGTCAAAACTGTCAAAACGAGCGTCATGGGCGCAATCAATATGCTCGGGTTGGCAAAACGCGTTCGGGCACGGATCTTTCAGGCTTCGACTTCGGAAGTCTATGGCGATCCCGAAATTCATCCGCAGACGGAAGATTATTTCGGCAACGTCAACTGCATCGGTTTGCGTTCATGTTATGACGAGGGCAAGCGCGTCGCCGAAACCCTGTTTATGGACTATCACCGGCAGAATAATGTTGACACGCGAATCGTGCGGATCTTTAATACTTACGGCCCGAAAATGCTTGAAAACGACGGCCGTGTTGTTTCAAATTTTATCGTCCAGGCACTGCGCGGCGAAGATCTGACGATCTACGGGACGGGCCAGCAAACGCGATCTTTTTGTTATGTTGACGACCTCATCGAAGGATTTATCCGTTTGATGAACACCGAAGCCGAAGATATTCATCTGCCCGTCAATATCGGCAATCCGGGCGAATTTACGATGAATGAATTGGCGCAGGAAGTCGCCAAAGCGGTCGGCCGGGAAACCAAAATCACGAATATGCCATTGCCGCAAGACGACCCGAAACAGCGTCAGCCAAACATTACGCGGGCGAAAGAATTATTGGGATGGGCGCCGACAATTCCGCTCGCAGAAGGCTTGAAAAAGACAGTCGCCTACTTTGCGGAACGAATCAAAACATCGGACAATAAAACTGCCAAAGTTTAGGAGCGAAAAATATGGAGATTGAAGAACGAGTAAAATTAATCGAAGAAGGAACTCTAATGATGAAAGAGTTAATCATTAGTGGTGCTGGGCTGAAATTTCCCAACAAAACATATATCTGATAAAGTTTACCAAATATATGGAAAAGATTAGCACAAAATCAGAGTTGGCTAAAATAGAACTTTCGACTGAAGAAAAGGTCGCGTTGGAACAGATCGTG
>JANPDZ010000584.1:0-4420 GCA_031431735.1 Acidobacteriota bacterium
TGATCCAAACACATTGATTTTACGCATTTTAGCATTGATTCTGACCGGCGGGCTGGTTTGTTACGGTTTAGCGCGTTATCTGACTTCGCCGGTCAGCAAACTTCGGCAAGCGACGAGAAAATTTGCGAGCGGCGAACTGCAAACGCGGGTCGGCGAAAAAGCCGGAAAAGGACGCGACGAACTATCGCAGCTGGCCCGTGATTTTGACGAAATGGCGGAAAGAATCGAATCTTTGGTGACTTCGGAAAAACGTCTGACACAGGATATTTCGCACGAATTGCGCTCGCCGCTGGCGCGAATGAATGTCGCGCTGGAGATTGCCAAAAACAAATCAAGTATCGAAACTAAGCCGATGCTCGAAAGAATCGAAAAAGAATCGAATCGTCTCAACGAAATGATCTCAAAACTTTTGACTCTGTCAAAACTTGAAAGCGGCGCACAGGAACTCGAAAAACAAAAAATCAATTTGAAAAAGCTCGTCGAAGAAACCGTTTCGGACGCGGATTTTGAAGCTCAGGCGAAAGGCAAAGCGGTCAAGATCACGGCAATCGAAGAGAGCCGTTTCTTAGGCAGCGAAAATCTTTTGCGGAGTGCGATCGAGAATGTTTTGCGAAATGCGGTTCGTTATACGGATGAAAAAACGACGGTTGAAGTTTCGCTCAAAAACTTAAACGGCAACGCCGTGATCGATATCAAAGATTACGGCAACGGCGTTCCCGAAGCCGAACTCGAAAATCTTTTTCGACCTTTTTACCGCATCGGCGAAGCGCGTGAGCGAAAATCTGGCGGCGTTGGACTCGGCTTGGCAATCGCCCAACGCGCCGTTTTCGCGCACAAAGGCTCAATCGATGCCCGGAATACTGGAGACGGCTTGCGCGTCGAGATCAAACTGCCCCGGAACGACGGGCATCAATAAATGATTTTACACAAAGAAGCACGAAAACAAGGCAAAGAATTGCCGTGATAAATTGCGAAACAACCGCCAGCGGGCGGTCAGCGGTTCCATTGAAAAGAGCCGATAGTTTCATAACGCTTGAAACTGTCGCCAAAAAACCAAGCAAACCGACCAGAACCGCGCCGTGCATCAGATGTTTTCGTAAATTTTCTTTAGATTTTGCCAGAAACCCCAAAATCGCCAGAATCAATCCCAAAACCGCCGGAATCAATGCCGTCATAACTTTTGTAACGGAACTGTCAGGCGGCAGAGTTGCGACCGCATAACCGAATCCGCCGAGACCGAGCAAAATAAGTAAAATTCCAAATGTTATCGCCGTTGATGGCATAATGTTATCACCTCAAAAAATAAGTTAGTTACAAATTAGCAGAATTTCAACTGAAGAACTAAGTGTAAAAAATTAAAAAAGTCGCATCGGCAAACAATGGCTTTTAATTTTTTTCAAAATTTGGTTAATTCATCTTGTCAATTTCCTTCGACAGTTTATCTGCCAATGCCTTGTTGAGCGGTTCCAGTTTTTGCAGCTGCTGACGGGCCGCAATTCTGTTGTTGAGACCGATGTAATTTAAACCCATCGCATAATAAGCATTGGCGTTATTTGGGTCAAACCCGACAACTTTTTGATATTGGACAATGGCGCGGTCAAATTGTTTCAAAGTGCGTTGGTTTTCGCCCAATGCCATCAGTTTCTCGACAGATTTATAATCAATCTTCGCGGCTTTTTCAAAATGCGGCAGCGAAGTTTGATAATCTTTGCGGTTGTAGTAAATATTACCGAGATAATAATGCGCGTTGGCATTATTCGGCTCAGAGCTTATAACTTCTTTGAAACCTGTTTCGGCTTTATCGTAGTTTTTTGCATTATAATCGTTTAATGCTTGCTCATAATTTCCGCTTTTGGTCGGCGATGTTTTCACGGAAGACGACGGTTGAGCGGATTTTTCGGCGGTTGGAGTCGAAGTCTTTTCGGTCGTCGTCGGACTTCTCGAAGTATTTGCGGTCGGTGGCTTGTAACAAGCCGAGAAACTGAAAACTACCGAAAGAGAAACACCCAGCGCGAAAAAGATTGTTTTGTTCATTTTGGAATTATGCTTTGAAAAGGGGCAGAGTTCAACTATTGTTTTGAGTTCCGTCTTCAGGAGGCACTGGTCATCATCAAAGATCGCCGCCTAAAGGCGGGACTCAAAACTTATTTTTTGATAATCGGAAGCACTATCATCGAACCGGTTTTGCCGCCGTAATAAATGCGTTCCGTCGCCTTTTGAAAATCGGCTTGAGTGGCAAGTTTATAATTAGTCATAAACTTTTGCGGATTTCGTGCGACGAGCGGAAACCAGGTGCTTTGGATCTGTATCATAATGCGATGACCTTTTTTGAAGGTATGTGCGACGCCCGGCATCGTATATTCGATTTTTGTTACTTTGTTAGCCTTTAACGGTTCGGGTTTTTCAAAACTGTTTCGAAATCTCGCAGGAAACGGTTCGCCGCGAAGCAGCATTTGATAACCGCCGGGTTGAAAGACCGACCACGCCGAATTTTCTGGCGGTTTGATGCCTTCGGGAAACTTGTAATCATCAGGGAAAACGTCAACCAATTTCACGACAAAATCCGAATCAGTGCCGCTCGACGAGATAAACAATTGAGGTTTAATATCGCCCGCGACCGTGACATCTTCGGTTAAAACTTCGGTTTGATAAACGAGAACATCCGGACGAGTCGAAGCAAACCGCTGGTCTTCGGTCATAAAATCACGCGGATAATTTGAGGTAATCTTCTGCGTGTAGGGAACAGGATTCATCGGGTCTGAAACATATTCGTTATAACCGCCCGCCGATTTTAGGTCATCAGAAGTGAATGTTAAACCACCATTTGCCGTTAAATATAGTGCGGTGTCAGTGCCGTTTGTCGGATTATATTCGCTGAACGCTTTCCATTCGTGCGCGCCTGTATCGTAGAGATTTACTTCCTTTAATTTGGAAATGTCGCCTTTATCCTTCAGGAAATGATTGAAAAAGGGAAGTTCGAGTTGTTCGCGGTAATATTGTCCGGTTTTCTGCCCGAAATATGCCGTCCCGAGCCAGTCGCCGTCGTTGCGCGACCAACCGCCGTGATCCCACGGTCCGACGACGAGAACATTAAAAATACCTGGATTTTGCTTCTCGATGTATTGATAGGTCTTTAATGCGCCGTATAAATCTTCGTTGTCATACCAGCCGCCGACAGTCATTGTCGCGCATTTGATATTTTTCAGTTTCGGCAAAATATTGCGGTCTTTCCAATATTGGTCGTAGTTAGGATGCGCCATCATCGCGTCCCAGAATTTGATGCGCGTTCCTAAAGCTTTTTCGTAGCTGTCGGCAGTTTCCTTGAGTCCGCCCAAAGATAGAAAATAATCATAACCGTCCGCGGTCTGGCGACCCTTCCAATCTTTGAGATAGGTAAAATCAAAGTTCGGCGTCGGGCGATATTGTCCGAAAAATCTAAAAAACGAATAATTCTGCGCCAAAAACAATGCGCCGTTATGGTGCATATCGTCGCCCGTGAACCAATCTGAAACAGGTGCTTGCGGCGAACACGCCTTCAAAGCCGGATGCGAATCGATCGAACCCGCAGAAGTATAAAAACCCGGATACGAAATGCCGTAAGTTCCGACCCGCCCGTTATTGTTCGCGACATTTTTGATCAGCCATTCGATCGTGTCGTAAGTATCGGTTGATTCGTCAATATCTTTTGGGGTTTTGTTGTCAATATCAGGACGAACGTCTTCAAATTCGCCTTCGGACATCGTTTTTCCACGAACATCCTGATAAACGAAAATATAACCTTCCTTTGGAAACAATTCGTCGGGTCCTAAAGACGTTTTGAATTTGTCCGCGCCATATGGCGAAACCGTATAAGGCGTGCGATTCAGCATAATCGGATACTTTTCCGTCTGTGCCTTTGGTTCATAAATCGAAGTAAAAAGTTTGATACCGTCGCGCATCGGAATCATTACTTCGCGCTTTGTGTAATTTTCCTGAATATATTTGGCAAGTTCGGTTTGCGGTTGCGGTGCTTGCGCAAAGATCAAGGCAAATGAACACAAAATCATAAAAAGAACGAAAATAAATTTAGCTTTCATAGTTCTCCAAAATAAAAAAAATAGGCGAGTTACAAATTACTCACCTATTTTGGCGCAGTTGAAGGACAAAAACAAGCTAAGTAACAGACCAAAAGTAATGAGATATTCTGTCTTCGTTCAGAGTCCAAACTTTAGTTTGAAAAACCGCCGCGCTTCGCTGGCGGTTTAGCCGCCTAAAGGCGGGACTCAGAACGAAGACAAAAACACCAGATAATTTAACATTGCTCTACTTATCTTCTTGCGTCTATTACGACCAAAAGCGTAACTTGTCCCCGCACATTTATCGAACCAGCCTGAATTTGCGTTTTATATTCGGGTTTTGACATTGTATTGGATGACGACAT
>JANPDZ010000585.1:0-7954 GCA_031431735.1 Acidobacteriota bacterium
TGTCGCAAAACTTATGCTCACCTGCTTAATTGATATGCCGCCATTTTCAATGGCTTGAAATCATCATCGAATCGGTTCCCACAGTTTGCACTGTGGGCTATGAATACGTCACCGTCTTCGACGGTTTATATCGAACTCTCAATAATTATTCGCGCCTATACAACCTTTTTCGCTTCTCAAATCTCTTTTAGAAAGTTGTCAATTTCGTTTTTTCGGGAGTAAATCTAATGTCTGCCAAAATAATCACTTCGTTTTTTCTGCTTTTCCTGCTTTCCTTCTCTGCTTTTACCCAAAATAAGGACGATTCCGCCAAGGAAAAGTTAGAGCGCGAGACAAAACTGCTCGAACAAATTCTCAGTGACGCGCAAAATCTGCGATTGCCTGAAAATCGTGCGCTCGTATTTGCCCGCGTCGGCAGTGCATATTGGAAAACTGACGAAAAACAAGCACGCAAACTCTTTCAGGAATCGGTCAGCGATTTGATGACCGCACAAACCGAAGCAGCCAACGAAAAAAACGGCAAACTATATTTTCAAGCATTGATTTACGGGCAATCACCGCGTCTTGACATCATTAATCTGATTGCCGCGTGCGATGCGGAATGGGCGTTGGAATTGCTCGTGAAAACCCGTCCGGTGCGCATTACTGAAGCTTTAGCAACTTTATCCGGCGATACAATAACGACTGCGCAACAATATGCCAACAATGAAGTCACAGTCGAACAGCGTTTGATCAGTTTAGCGGCCGAACAAAATCCGCAAACGGCGGTCAAACGAGTGCGCGAAAGTCTGAAAAAAGGCGCAACATATGAAACTCTGAATCTGCTCCGCAAAATTTACGCGAAAGACGCGGAAACCGCCAATCAATTGGCAGCGGAAGTCGTCGAGGATTTTCTCGGTAAAGATTTATCAAAAAATCAGCAAACGTCGGAAATGATCGGTTATTTTATCGGCGAATTCGGGCGCGAAAAATCTGCGGAAGAAAAATCGTTGAGCGTTTCCGCCAAATTGGTGCGTGATTTGGAACTAAAACTCGTCGAACACTGGCTCAATCCGAAAACTAGCCAGCTTTACGGCTACTGGAACAGCTACACGATCATCGAAAAAATGTTTCCCGACCGTTTTGCTGCGGTCAAACAAAAACAGGAAAAACTCAGCCGCCAATATCAGACGGAAGAAGGTCTGATATATACAAAACTAACGCAAAGTGACACTTCGCCCGACGAATTGATCGCCCAAGCCGAAAACTTTTCATCCGGTTACCGCAACGAAATTTATCGAATTGCCGCCGACAAATACGCGCAGAACGGCAACCTCGATCAAGCCGAAAAAATCCTCTCGTCCAATATTTCCGCAGACGATTCGGAACGCTATCTTTCGCAGTTTTACGCAAACCTCGCCAATCAAGCGACGGCACAAGGCAAATTTGACACAGCAAACGGTTACGCCAATCAAATACCCGACGAAAATCAACGTCTTACTTCACTGATCTATCTGGCAACGCAAATCTTTCAAAAAGATCCGAAGGAAAATCGCAAATCAGCGTTGACGGTTTTAGAACAGGCTCGCTCGCTCGTTCCGAATCCGCCCGAAAACCAAAATAATTTTAATGGTGTGTTGTATCTCGCATCGGCTTATGTCGAAATAGATCCGCAAGAATCTTTTCGCCTGATTGAACCTTTGACCGCGCCGCTCAACGAACTCGTGCAAGCCAATTTCCTGTTGGCGAAATTCAGAAGCTACGGCGGCTACCGGCAGGGCGAATTGCAAATGATGAGTGGAAATTATTTGGGTGTTAACAACTTAGAAAATATCTTAAAAAACCTGAAAGACAAAGATTTTGACCGCACTCTGCAATTTACGAACGGTTTTATACGCCTCGAAACCCGAATCAAACTTCAAATGCAGTTGATTGACGATAATCTGTTAAATGGCGGTGTTATTACAAATCTTCCAATAAATTCCCGTCAATTTATTAAGATTGATTTTTGAGATTGAAGGGGAATTATAGGTCAATGGCGTTAAGTTAAGCAAAGTCCAACAAACTTCAGTTTGTTGAAAGCCTTCATTTATGAGCATTTCAACAAACTGAAGTTTGTTGGACATCTTGCGCCAAGCCCTTAACTTAACGCCATTGAATTATAGGTCTTCTTCTGAATTACCTTCTGCTTTAGCTGATGGAAAAAAGGTATAATTTCGCAGGCTGGAGACAAACTTCAAAATAAAATAAATTCCTGAAAGCATTAGTTATAGCTGATTAGGATGATTGATATTTAAAAAAATTTGGCACACGCCGGATAATCCGTCAGCTGTAGCAAATCCTTCCAATTGATCAAGTATTTTTTCCGGATTCTTTGAGTTTCCCTCGCCTTAACCGAAAATAATTGAAATACTCTGAAATGACCCGGATAAATATTTCTTATTTGTAAATGCCTTACAAAGTCTTTGATTGAGCCGATTTAGCTTGACTTATAAGTAAAATTCACGGCATACTTTACGCGATTATCAATAATCTTTTTCGTAAATTTATTAACTTTGACAGATAGATAATTTTTCATCTTAAAAAGTTAGAGTATTTTTTCCCAACAGTCTTTTTGTATTTTTTCTTAATTCGCTTCTGAGGTTTTAGGGCTTTTATGGCTTATGCAAGTCTTCCTGTTCGGCGTTCATTTGGCGAAACTATGCGGCGCGGCGCGTGGTGGTTGCCGTCTTTGTTGACCTTTATCGGTTTGGGGGCGTTTGTCGTTTATTCGACCTGGGCGGCATTTCAGGGCGATAATTACCATTTCGGCAATTATCTTTCGCCGTTTTATTCGCCCGAGATATTTGGTAACTCGCCGCACGCAATATTCGGTGCGAAACCCGCGTGGATTCCCGCTTGGGTGCCTTTTTCGCCTGCGCTTTTGATTCTATGGGCGCCGGCCGGATTTCGTTTTACCTGTTATTACTATCGCGGCGCGTATTACAAAGCGTTTTGGGCTGATCCGATCAGCTGTGCGGTCGGCGAACCGCGCTCCGAGTATCGGGGAGAGAGAAAATTCCCGCTGATACTGCAAAATATTCATCGCTATTTTCTCTATGTCGCGCTGATTTTTTTAATCTTTTTGGCTTACGACGCAATCAACGCTTATCGTTTTACGGACGGTTTTCACGTCAATCTCGGCTCGATTATCCTGACCGCCAATGTTTTCTTTTTAGGCGGCTATACGTTTAGCTGTCACAGCTTACGCCATTTAATTGGCGGCAATTGTGACGAATTATCGAAAAAACCGCTCCAATGCGCGGCTTACAATGCCTGCAGTTCGCTGAACCGTCGGCATATGATTTTCGCGTGGTGCAGCCTTTTCGTGGTCGGATTTTCGGATGTTTATGTGCGGCTTTGCGCGATGGGCATTTGGAGTGATTTTAGATTTTTTTAATAATCGTTCGTAGTTCCGCCTTTAGGCGGCTTTTCGTTTATCTTTAACATTATTTCATTATCAACGATAGCCGCCTAAAGGCGGAACTACGAACAAAATTTTTATGTCGGAATATCAAACTTTTGAACACGATGTTCTCGTGATCGGCGCGGGCGGCGCGGGACTACGGGCGGCAATCGAAGCGTCGGTGGTGGGCGTTTCGGTCGGGCTTGTCTGCAAATCGCTTTTGGGCAAAGCGCATACCGTGATGGCGGAAGGCGGAATGGCTGCGGCAATGGCGAATGTTGACGACCGCGATAACTGGAAAGTTCATTTTTCCGATACGATGCGCGGCGGTCAATATGTCAACAATTGGCGGATGGCGGAGCTTCACGCCAAAGAAGCTCCTGAACGTGTCCGCGAATTAGAAGCGTGGGGCGCGGTTTTTGACCGCACAAAAGACGGCAAGATCCTGCAAAGAAACTTTGGCGGACATCGTTATCCGCGGCTTGCCCACGTCGGCGACCGAACCGGTTTAGAACTTATTCGCACGTTGCAAGACCACGGCATTCATCAGGGCATCGAAGTTTATATGGAAGTGACCGTGATTTCGCTGCTCAAAGACGGAGACCGCGTGGTCGGCGCATTCGCCTACGAGCGCGAACACGGACGGTTTCGTATTTTCAAAGCCAAAGCCGTAATTTTAGCGACCGGCGGTGTTGGTCGCGCTTATAAGATCAGTAGCAACAGTTGGGAAGGAACCGGCGACGGTCATTCGCTGGCATACGACGCGGGCGCGGAATTGATTGATATGGAATTTCTTCAATTTCACCCGACCGGAATGGTCTATCCGCCAAGTGTGCGCGGACTGCTGGTGACGGAAGGTGTCAGGGGCGAAGGCGGAATTTTGAAAAACAGCGAAGGCAAACGATTTATGTTTGACGACATTCCCGACAATTACAAGGAGCAAACCGCCGACACCGAAGAAGAAGGCTGGCGTTATGTGACGGGCGATAAAAATGCACGTCGTCCGCCGGAACTCCTGACCCGCGACCACGTTGCGCGGTGTATCGTTCGCGAAGTCAAGGCGGGTCGCGGTAGCGAACACGGCGGAGTTTACCTCGACATTGCCTGGATCAAAGAAAAGATCCAGAACGCGCCCGAACATATCAAAAAGAAATTGCCGAGTATGTATCATCAGTTTAAGCAACTTGCGGATTTAAATATTACGACAACCCCGATGGAAGTCGGACCAACGACACATTACATAATGGGCGGAATCCGGGTTGACGGCGACACGCAAGCCTCGACCTTGCCCGGACTTTTTGCCGCCGGGGAATGCGCTGCCGGAATTAACGGCGCAAATCGTTTGGGCGGAAATTCCCTTTCCGATCTGATCGTTTTTGGCAAACGCGCCGGTGAATACGCTGCGCGCTTTGCACAAGAAAACAAACACGGAACGATTAATAACGCGCAATTCGAGCAAACCGCGAAATGGGCGTTGGAACCTTTTGAGCGCGAATCGGGCGAGAATCCTTTTGCGCTTCAAAGCGAATTGCAGGAAATGATGCAAGACCTCGTTGGCATTGTCCGCACCGAAGAAGAAATGCAGCGCGCCTTGGTCGGTGTTCGGGAACTTAAAAAACGTCTGGAAAATGTGAGCGCAACCGGCAACATTGATTTTAATCCGAGTTGGCACACAGCCCTCGATATGCACAATCTGCTCAATGTTTCCGAAGCGATCACACTGGCGGCAATCGAACGCAAAGAATCGCGCGGCGGACAATTCCGCGACGATTATCCGGCAAAGGTTGCTGAATTCGGCAAGATAAATTTCTCGATCAAAAAAGGCGCGGACGGCGAAATGCAAATAAAATCCATTCCGATTCCCGAAATGCCCGATGAATTGAAACAAATTATTGAGGAAATGGGTTAGCAGACAAATCGTTGATGTTTATGATTGCTTGTGTAAAAATGAATTTATTATGACTCAACATTTATCAAATAAAATGTTAGGAAGCAGTTTGAGGTAAATAAAAGATGACACAATCAACGATAATAGAGAATACAATTTCAACTTTGTCAAAACTTCCGACCGAAAAAGCGATAGAAGTGGCGGATTTTGCTGACTTTGTGCTTAAAAAACACGAAGAATCTCTTTTGCAGCAAGGCATTACGCAAATCGTGAGCGATTCGAAGGTTTTTGCCTTTCTCGAAGACGAAGAAGAGTTATACACCAAAGATGATTTGAAGGTCTGTTTTAAATGAAAAAAGGTGAAATAATTCTCGTTCCGTTTCCATTTACGGATTTGACAGGAAGCAAACTGCGTCCCGCTCTCGTGCTGGTCACAAGCAAAGATGATGTAACCGTTTCGTTTATCACCGCTCAGATTCGTTGGAAAGAATTAACCGATGTGATTATTAAACCAACTTCACAAAATGGCTTAAAGAAAGAATCTTTGCTGAGACTTTCAAAATTAGCAACAATTGATTTAACTCTTCTAGTCGGTATTTTAGGCGAAATTGATGCAAATACAATACAAACAGTTAATCAAAATTTGATAAAAATACTAAAATTGGACGAATAAACTATGCGGCTGGAAAACTTCAACAGGTGATTTTAGTTGACGCATAATTGAGCTATGAAAGTTATCAACATAGATAAAGAAATTTTGGGCGGAACACCTGTTTTTAACGGCACACGAGTTCCAATCAAAAACCTGTTTGATTACTTGGAAACAGGCGATTCAATTGACGAATTTATAGAAGATTTTCCTTCAGTTAAGCGTGAGCAAGTTATTAAACTTTTGGAGTTTTCCGCACAAATAACGATTAAATCTACCGAAATACTCAATGAAAATTTTGCTTGACGAATGTGTAACCCAAAAATTGAAACAACATTTGGCTGAATTTGAGGTTAAGACCGTTGTCGAAATGAATTGGAGCGGTTTGAAAAATGGTCGATTGATGAATGCGGCGATTGAAGAAAAGTTTGATATTTTGCTCACCATTGATAAAAACATCGCTTATCAGCAAAATATGAGCAACTACGAAATTGCGGTAGTTGTGCTTGATGTTAAGAAAAGTAAAATTGAAATTTTGGTTGAATTTTTGCCGAAATTCAAAGAGCAAATTGACGAATTTGAGAAAGGGAAAGTTCATCTTATTGAGAAAATCGTTTTGGATTCTGGTTTAGAACATTAAAAAATAAATGACGAAAGCAACATTCAAAATCTGGCGCGGCAACAGTGATGGCGGCGAATTTAAGTCTTACGATACGGAAATCTCCGAGGGTATGGTTGTCTTGGACGCGGTTTTGCAGATTCAGGGCGAACAAGCCGGTGACCTTGCGTGTCGTTGGAATTGCAAGGCGGGAAAATGCGGTTCGTGTTCGGCGGAGATCAACGGCAATCCGAAATTAATGTGTATGACGCGAATGAATACGCTTCCCATAGAAGAACCGATTTCGGTTGAACCGATGAAGGCGTTTCCGCTCATGAAAGATTTGGTAACAGACGTTTCTTGGAATTACGAAGTCAAGAAACGCATCAAAAAATTCAAACCGCGCGCGCCGGACGCGCCGGACGGAACGTGGCGGATGCAACAGGAAGACATTGACCGCGTGCAGGAATTCCGCAAATGTATCGAATGTTTCTTGTGTCAGGACGTTTGCCATGTGCTTCGCGACCATCATAAACACGAAGAATTTATCGGTCCGAGATTTTTGGTTTACGCGGCGGCATTGGAGATGCACCCGCTCGATACTGAGAATCGTTTGAAGGATTTAAAGGACGAATCGAATATCGGCTATTGCAACATCACAAAATGTTGCACAAAGGTTTGTCCTGAAGGAATTACGATCACCGATAACGCGATCATTCCGCTCAAGGAGCGCGTCGTTGACGAGTTTTACGACCCGGTCAAGAAATTATTGAAACTGTTTCGGAAAAAATGAAAATAGTGGTGAATGGTGAATGATGAATGATGAATTAAATCTTTTCATTAACCATTCACCATTCACCACTTACCATTAAAATTATGTTTGAACTGAAATCATTGCACAAAGAAGCCGTCGGGGCGGCACTCGAAAAGGCGAAACATTACCGACTTCTCAATGAACCGGGCGCGGCACAGAGTATTTGTCTCGATATTTTGCAGGTCGAGCCTGATAATCAGGACGCATTGGTAACGATCATCCTCGCGATGAGTGACCGTTTCGGCACCGATTACGCGATCGGCGATTCGCAGATCAAGAGTTATCTTGAACAGCTTTCCGACGAATACGAACGCACTTATTATACCGGCATCGTCTATGAACGCCGCGCCAAAGCTGTGCTCCGTCGCGCCACGCCCGGATCAGAATCAACCGCTTTTGAGTTGTTTGTGCAGGCGATGAATTGGTTTGAAAAAGCCGAAGCCGTGCGTCCGACCGGAAACGACGATGCAATTCTGCGTTGGAACGGCTGTGCGCGAATCATTATGAGCAACAAACTCGAACCGCGTCAGATGGCAAACGATTTTATCGAATAAAAAAGAAAACTATACATCATCGTTGTG
>JANPDZ010000586.1:0-2705 GCA_031431735.1 Acidobacteriota bacterium
CGAACCGGCGAGCAAGAAGCCGACAAACATCGAACCGCAATCGCCCATAAAGATCGAAGCCGGATTAAAGTTGAAAACAAGGAATCCGACCAACGCGCCGATAAATGCGATAACAAACAATAATTCATTTGTCTGACCGTCGGCGGCAAATCCGACCGCCAAAGAAACCGCCGCAATCGCGGAAATTCCCGCCGCGAGTCCGTCCATATTGTCGAGCAAGTTGATCGCATTGGTAATGCCGATCAGCCACACGACCGTCAGCCAAATATCGAAAATTTCGTAACCCGTCCACGGCAATGTCAACTTGAAACCGACGAGAATAGTCGCGCCGATCAGTTGTCCGACGAGTTTTTGATACGGTTTGATGTTAAAGATGTCGTCAAGCAGACCGACCAGAAAAAGAAATGAGCTGCCGCCTAAAATAACGAGAGATTCGCGGGTGTAAGGAACAAATAAAAAATAGATCAGAACAGTCGTTAAAAAAATTGCCGCGCCGCCCATCATCGCTGTCGGTTTTTTATGCCAGCGGTCGGCTTTCGGTTTGGCAACAAAGCCATACCGCCGCGCCACGCCGCGCACAATATAGGTCGAAACGATTGCCAGCACAAAACTGATGGCCGCAACCCAAATCGGATTTGTAAAAAAACTCTGCATAGAGGTATTGCGGAAAAAAAATTTCCTTTTGTAAAACCTTAAGGGGCATTAAAATCTATTCAAGAAATATTACAAAATAGATTTGCCTCAAAATCAAGCAGGTTTTTATTAATTTTGATTTAAATCGCGGTAAAGATTTGTTATATCTTTGATCAAACGTTCTTTACTATAATTGTTTTGAACAAATTCCTTCCCTTTTGTGCCGAGCATTTTCCTTAGTTCTTCATCTTTCGCCAGATAGATCAGACCATTGAAAAGCGCGTCCGGATCATTTGAAGCGACACTAATTCCGCGCTCGCAAATCTTAAAATTCTCTCTTTCTTCTGCGATTTCGCCAATTAAATCAACCACGCCGCCAACTGCCGTTGAAATAACCGCTTTGCCGTTGGCCATCGCTTCGATCAACGAAAGCGGTGTGCCTTCGTTCAGCGAAGTCAAAGCAACAATGTCGAGTCCGCTGTAAAAAATGTCCGAATCGTTGCGGTTTCCGAGAAACAAAACAATGTCTCTTATTCCCAGTTTGTCAACTTCCGTTTCCAAACCGGTGCGCAGATTCCCGTCGCCAACGATGATAAATTTCAGTTTCGGAACACTCGAACCTTTTCGCTCTTTGTAAATCTTCGCAGCTTCAAGAAGTAGAGGAATATTTTTTATTTCCGTCAGGCGCCCGACAAAGCCTATGAGAATTTCGTTATTCCCGGTGCCGACCTCTTCGCGCAAAAGATGCTTTTTCGATTCGGCATTTTCAAACGGCTGAAGGTCAATTCCAAGCTGAATCACCTGAAATTGCGAAGATTTTCCAACCCCGAATTTTTCGTTGATCTCCGTTTTTTGCTGTGCGCTGATCGCGATGATTTTGTCGGTCAATTTAGCGAGTGTTTTTTCAATCAGAAGAAAAATTTTGGTTTTCCGCGCACCGTAATAGCTGTGAAAAACGTGTCCGTGATAAGTGTGGATCAATTTAACGCGCTTCCACGCCAGCCAACGATAAAAAAATCCGGCGAGGCGTCCGATAGTTCCGGCTTTTGCCGTGTGTGTGTGAATAATATCGGGTTTTTCGTGCCAAATTTGACGAAAGACCTTCCAGAGCGAAACAATGTCTTTGAGCGAAAGTTCGCGGCTCATTTCGGCAATATAAATCGGCGCAACGCCGTGTTCGGCAGCGAAATAATTCATATCTTCTTCACCCTCGGGAACTGTTCCCGTCAGCAAAACAGATTGAAACTCTTCTGTCTGCAAGGCTTTCGTCAGCCACACAACGTGCCGCGCCGGACCGCCGACATTAAGCCGCGCAATAATTCTAACTATCTTCATCTCTGTTACAAATTTAGCCACAAAAACCGCTAAAGACACAAAACCAAAATCAATTTAGTTTTGCGTCTTTGGCGGTTTCTGTAATTTTTGCGTCGGCAGTCCGTTAATCAAACGCGGCTTTTATTTTTCAAAAAGTGGCATTCGATCATACGATAGTGCGGGAAAATCGCTACTAACTGCCGACATTTTTCTATTCTACATTTTGATTCGCTAAACTTACAGTATCCGTCCAACTTTGAAGTATCTTTTTGGCTTCTCGCAATTGAAACCAATTTTTCACGCTCGCGACCAATTCCCACAAAAATGTCCAGGAAACGATCAGAACAACGACCTTATACGATTCGGGCGAAAAATAGATAATAACGAGCGCAAACAGAATTTGATAAGCAAACAGAAGAAAACCGCGTCTCAGAACATTTTCCAAATTCAACTGTTTTTTTTCAACCTCAAGCGAAAGGCGCGAAGTTTCAAATTCAAGTTTTTCGAGATTCATTTTTAATCTTCTATCTTAAAAATTGTAGTTCAAATTTAGTCGGTTGGCGGTCACAGACCGCCTCTAAACGATCTTTATAAGTTATTTTTTACACGTTCCTTAACAACTCGACTTTAGACAAAAAAAGGGACTTTAGACAAAATTAGCTGACCAAGAAATTGGGCGCGCGTCCAATGTTATTAACACAAGATGACTTTAAGAGAAATTTTTACCTGAATTAAATGCAGGTAGTTGGGGTGGTAAA
>JANPDZ010000587.1:0-5342 GCA_031431735.1 Acidobacteriota bacterium
TACATTGTCCGAGAGGCTTCGCACCCCGTCGTTACCAACGACGCACGCTCTCGTAGGAAACTCTTGGAAGAACAAGAGGTAATGTCATAGTTAAGACTAAGCATTACAGCTATTTACGCGACTTCGTGTCGCACACAGGTCTGGAAGGGTTGCTTTGCGCCAATGGCGTTAAGTTAAGGGCTTGGCGCAAGATGTCCAACAAACTTCAGTTTGTTGAAGTCCCGCATTTATGAGCATTTCAACAAACTGAAGTTTGTTGGACTTTGCTTAACTTAACGCCAATGTGCTTTGCGCCCGATCATGTCACAACATATTCAATTCAAAAAAAAACAATCCCCATTCAAGAGAAGTCAGTAAAAAGCAATAGGTTTTTTTTTGTATTAATTCGTTTGCGGAATCTTTAATCAACACTTGAGTTTGCAGAGGTTTTCTATTAATCTCAAAATTCTATTTTAATACAATTTTATTGGAGTCAATTTTTAATTTATGCGACGTGAAACAACTTCGTGGTTCAGCCACAATCTCGGAATGGAAATGCCGCTCGTGTCTTACGGACACGCGGGTTATCCGCTTTTGATGTTCCCGACCGCGGCAGCGGATTATCTCGAATATGAAAGATTTTATTTGATCGATGCGATTAAGTATTTTATTGATAATGGCTTGATTCGTGCCTATTCGATAAATTCGGTCAACAAATACAGTTTGCTCAACCGTGAATCGCATCCGGGTTGGAAGGTCGAAATGCTTTCGCGCTATGACCGCTATATTATGGAAGAGGTTTTGCCGCTGATTCGCAACGAATGCGGACCTGATGCACGACCTTTGACAACCGGCGCATCTTTGGGCGCATTGCTCGCGGCAAATACTTATTTCAAACACTCCGACAATTTTCGAGGGACGATCGCGATGAGCGGAAGTTATGATATTTACAATTATCTTGAAAGTTATTATGACGAAAATGTCTATTACAACAATCCGATGATGTATCTGAAAAATCTTAACGACGACTATCATTTGCCGAGACTAAGACAAGCTGATTCAATCGTCATTGCGACAGGACAAGGCAACTACGAAGCGCCGGATCGCAGCCGCGAGTTTTCCGCGATACTCCATTCCAAAGGAATTCCGCATCTGCTTGATGTTTGGGGGCATGACGTTGCACACGATTGGGTTTGGTGGCGAAAAATGCTGCCGCATTTCCTGGGCAAATTTTGTCAAGGATAAGTTTTGAAGGGATGAGGGATTTTGAGGGATGAGGGATAAGGGATGAGGGATGAGGGATGAATAAAGACGAAAAGCCAAAAATCTGCTGAGAATGACAAGGAGAAAAAACGGCAGGATTTGAAGAAACGACTGAAAGAATATGCTTTGCGGATAATTCGTCTTTATGAATCGTTACCGAAAACGGGCGCGGTTCACGTCATCTCTCATCAACTTCTTCGTTCAGGAACTTCGCCGGGAGCCCAATATCGGGAAGCCTGTCGTGCTAAATCAAATGCAGACTTCATTAGCAAAATCGAAGGAGCTTTGCAGGAATTAGACGAAAGCGATTATTGGCTGGAACTCTTAATTGACGGCGGATTTGTTGCGGAAAAGAAGTTGAAACCTTTATGCGATGAAACTCAAGAGTTAATCGCCATCTTCGCGACAATGGCTTTAAAAGCAAAATCAAGAAATCAAAAGGGATGAGGAATTTTTTCATCCCTCATCCCTCATCCCTCATCCCTCAAATCATCCGTCACCTTTCTTACCTTTGCGTTTTGTGCCTTCGTTTTTCGGTTTATCGGGTAGCGGCTCGACTTTTTTCGGGGGCGGGTCGGTTCCCGGTTTGGAGACCGGCCGGTCATCACCGCGCGGCGTATTCAGTGGTTTTGGAGTCGTATCGCCGGGAGTTGTTTTCGGTGTATTCGGCGTATCAGTTGTATCGGTCGGAGCAACAGTAGTTGTTCCGTCTTTACTGATTCTCGGAGTTGTGCCTGACACATTGCCGACTTTTTTGCCTTCCTGATCGGCTTTTTCAAGCAATTCCTTTTCATCGCGTTTCATGGCTTCGCTTGCCCGCTTGACTTCCGGCGGCATTGCCGGTGCGTCAGGAAATGTATCACGCTTTTTATCCTTCATAAACGGAATCATAAAGGCGTTGAAATACGGCAACGCACCGTGTCCGCCAGTCATACCGTTGCCGAGATTTGTTTTCTTTTCAGGGTTTCCCATCCATACGCCGGTCACATATGTCGGAGTGTAACCGACAAACCAAACGTCGGTGTGGTCATTGACCGTTCCGGTTTTTCCCGCTAATTGATGTCCGCTGGCGTTTGCGCCGGGAGCGGTTCCGCCGCCGGCAGTTACGCCACGCATCATTTCAACCATCGTCAAGGCAACATATTCACTCGTTACTTTGAAAGATTTTTTGTCCCATTCCTCCAAAAGACTTCCGTCGCGGCTCATCACTTTGCGAATAAGGTGCGGCTGAACGCGGATTCCTTTGTTGGGAAACGTCGAATAAGCCGAAACCATTTCGAGTAACGAGGCTTCGGACGCGCCGAGTGCCGACGGCAAACTCGGAGCCATCGGATTAGTGATGCCGAACCTGCGAACCATCTGTGCGCCCGTTTGAATTCCGACTTGTTCGAGCAGATGGACTGCCGCCAGATTATAGGATTTTGCCAGCGCAATCTTCATCGGAACGTTTCCGTGACTGGTTGAACCGTCATAATTATGAGGTTGCCAGCCGCCTCGTTTAATCGGCGCGCCGCTGACGATTGAATCGGGTGTCAATCCGTTTTCAACTGCCGCTGTATAGACATAAGGTTTATAAGCAGAACCTGTCTGCCGCAATCCTTGAGTTGCGTTATTGAATTTACTGGTCGCAAAATCATAACCGCCAACCATTGCGACGATCTCGCCATTGTGCGAATTAATACAAACAATTCCGGCTTGAACTTCCGGCACTTGGGCAAGTTCGATTTGCAAAGTTTGTTTATCGTTATTAACCTCTTTCACCAAAAATTCGCACAAAAATCCTTCCTTTAATTCATCCTTCGGGCGTTTGCCGCTTCTGCCCATATCTTTGCCGGTGAGAACAGCCGTAAATTTACCGAATCTAACGGTCGCCTCGTCTTTTGCCGGGTCAATTTTCGTTACTAAGCCTTTGATATATTCGCCTTTATCGTATTCGTCGCCAAACCAATCAGGATGTTTATAGGTATTGAGTTTGCGCTGAATTTCTTTGGTATCGGTCAATGGCTGTTCGGTTTCATCAACCAAAATGTTTTGATAATCGGAACGCCATTTTTGGCTTCTATCGTAACTTCGTAAACCTTCGCGAACGGCTTTTGTCGCCAGTTTTTGGGCGTTGACATCAACGGTTGTGTAAACTTTTAAACCGCCTTGGGCAACACGGGTCGTGTATTTGTCTTCGAGATATTTGCGAATTTCTTCAACCGGATAATCCCACGCCGTTGATTTCGGCTGAGATTGATAATAAGCGGTCGGTGCAAGTTCGATCTCTTTTGATTTAGCCGCGTCTATTTGAGTTTGCGAATATTTATCAGGAAAATATTTGCCCATCTGATCAAGCACAATATTGCGACGCTCTTTTGCCTTTTCCATACTACGCGTCGGCGAATATTCGGGTGATTTCGGAACAGCCGCCAAAAGTGCAGCTTCTTCCAAAGTTAGATCTTTTAAAGATTTTCCGAAATAGGTTCGTGATCCGGCTTCAAAACCATACGAACCCGCGCCTAAGAATACATAATTCATATACATTTCGAGAATCTGGCGCTTTGTGTAGAAACGCTCGATTTGCAGCGCAACCATCCATTCATTGACTTTTCGGGTGTAAGTTTGGTCTTTGTAAAGAAAAAGATTTTTGGCAAGCTGTTGTGTGATGGTCGAAGCGCCTTCCATTTTGCCGGACGTAAAGTTTTTAACAACCGCGCCGACAATCCGATACGGATCAATACCGATATGGTTATAAAAACGATAGTCTTCGACCGCAATCAATGCATCTTCGACGTTTTGGGGAATGTCAGATTCTTTGATCGGAATGCGCTTTTCAATCGCAAATTCGGCTAAAACCGTTTCGCCGTCGCTCGCGTAAATCGTCGTCACCTGCGGCGGACGATAGGTTGCAAGGGCGGAAACTTCGACCGAATAACGCGAATTATTGAGATAATACGAAGCTAAAACTCCCGTCAAACCACCAGCCGCAAGTGCCAATGCCAACGCGGTCGGAAACCACAAATATTTCCAAAATCCACGACCTTTCGATTCAACCGATTTGATTTCTTTTTCAACAATTTCTCTTTCTCTTGCCATAACTAACCTCTTTTGTTTTGAGTCCCGCCTTTAGGCGGCTTTCCTTCACAGGGAAATTATATAATGTGAAACGATAGCCGCCTAAAGGCGGGACTCAAAACTTTTAATTAACAAATCTTCGCATTTTTACGCTAATAACAAAACCGATGGCGATAAATGTCGATAGAACTGCCGAAAGTCCCGCGCTCATCAGCGGCAGCGGAACGCCGATGACCGGCAAAAATCCCAAAACCATTCCGACATTCATAAAAATTTGGAAAGTCATTCCGCCCGCAATTGCCATAATCACAAGCATACCTTGCCGGTCAGGTGATTCGCGGGCACCTGCCACCAGCCGCGACAATAGAATCGCATAAGCCAAAAGCAACGAAATACAACCGAGAAACCCTGTGTTTTCCGCCGTCACCGCAAAGATAAAATCGGTGTGCGGTTCGGGCAAAAATTTGAGTTTGGCTTGCGACGTTTCAGTGTCGCCTTTGATGCCTGTCAAACCACCTTTACCAACCGTAATCATTGATTGGATCGTGTGATAAGCAAAGCCTCGCGGGTCGGCATTTTCGGGATTAAGAATAACCTCGATGCGTTCACGCTGATAGCCTTTTATCTTTCCGGATTCGACTCCGGCCCAATAAGCCACCGGCATCAAAATTAAGCCCGCCAGAATCGTTAAAATAACATATCTGATCTTAATTCCCGAAAGAAACAAAACGACTGCGAGAATCGGAAAATAAGTAATTGTTTGACCGGCATCGGGTTCGAGCATGATCAAACCAACCGGCGCGGCTAATATCGCAGCGCCGATAATAAATTCCTTAAACTTCAAAGTCCCGCTTTTTCGCGCTCCGAAATATTTAGCAAGCATCAGCACGACGGGAATTTTAACAAACTCCGAAGGTTGAAATTGTCCGATCAGCGGAAGCTTCAGCCACGCCGTCTGCCCGTTGATCTTAACGCCTAACGGAGTCAGAACGAGAAACAGTAAAACCAATCCGATGACGTAAAAAACAGGAGCTGCGTCAATG
>JANPDZ010000588.1:0-5110 GCA_031431735.1 Acidobacteriota bacterium
TAAGACTCAAATCAATCCCCAACCGAAAGCGGTTTCAATTGTTTTCAAGGACCGCTTTTGACAGTCGAAAGTAACCTGTCTTTCCAAATTTGGATTTACTGAGGTTATTGAAGTGGGTCAGGAATCTCAATTGTTTGCGGCACATCGCTGTTCGCGGCAGATTGACAATTAACCAGATTTCCAAACAATTTGGAGTTCATCCGAATCAGATCTCTAAATGGAAGAAACAGTTTCTCGAAAACTTGCTGCAGATTTTTGATAATTCAAAACAGCCGGCGGCGGAAGCAGGCGAAGAATTGACCAATCAATTGTATCAACAGATCGGGCAACTCAAGGTTGAACTCGATTGGCTCAAAAAAATCTTCCCTTTTCAGTTAAGGTTCGCCGGGAAATGGTCGAGCCTAGTCATGAAAAGATTTCATTTCTTCCAAGGGAAGAAAGAAAGCGCTTGATGGTATACTCTTCCCGCATTGTATGCCAAACCTGTACCTTGACTCTCTAAAACATCGCGATTTTCGGCCATCGTAAAGCGGACAATACAATCTCCTCTATCAAGTGATTCTACTGCTCTCTGGCAGTGTTGTGGAGACATTCTTACTTGATTTTTTACCATTTCATTATTCATATGATGAACTATCTCTACTGTGCAGGGACTGTGTTTGCTTTCAGCAATCTCGTTATTTCTAAGTCTTGAAATGTGCTCCGTAAATATAGGTCTAGAGTCACTTACCTCGGTTTCATGTGCATCCATAATTACTCCTCCAGATTGTTTTTTTTAGAAATAGAAACTAATGTTTGAAATTTGGTGAAAAGTGTAGCATTAAATTTCTTTCAAAAGCAATAAAAATGTTATAGGACTTACGCAGTTGAACGGAAATTTGATAAAAGTAAAGAATGAATCCGCGACATCTTTTACGCGGAACGAGGATACCTCAAGATCATCGTTTTTGCAAATATTTTCACAACCTCTATGGAACAAAAACCTAAACTCCTTGATCAGGTTCGCGCCGTTGCGTGGGGTGCGTCATCTCAGTCATAAAACCGAAGACGCATATCACAATTTCATCAAGCGTTTTATTCTCTTTCATAATAAACGCCACCCAAAGGAAATGGGAGCGGCAGAGATTACCGCCTTTTTTGACACATTGAGGTTTGAGCCGGATGCGGTGAAAGTCGCACGCACGGTTCTGAGAGTGGAGAGTGTCAGCAATGACATTCTCCTACTCGACTTCGGCGGCGCGTTGATTTTACGGATAAGGCAATAAATTTAGACCTGCGATAAAACGAAAGTCGCGTTGGTTCTTTGTAATAAACGCTTCGTTGTGAACGAGTGCGGTTGCTGCAATCAGTCCGTCGGCAATTAGCAATCCGTGACTCAGGAAATACTGTTTCAATAAATCAACTGCAACGTCAGAAATTTGGTCGGTGATTTTCAAAATTTGATAGCGACTCAAAAACTTTTCTAAATTTCGCAACTCCGTTTTATTTCGACAGCCGACTGTCAATTCCATTTGTGTTACAGAACTGATAGCTAAAACGGAAGTTTTCTCAAGACTCAATAAACAATTAATTGCTTCGGCATCGCCACGCGCTACATTAATCAAAATGTCCGAATCCACAATGGTTAAAGCCATCTCATTTGCTCCAATGTGTTTCACGGATGTTGCGAACCCAAGCCGAACTGTCGCGCATATCTTCGCGGTCGCGCCACATTCCGACAAACGCTTCGGTTTCTAAATCAGAAGTTGGAGCAGTCTTTGGCTGTGAATTCTTGTAACGCTCTCGGAGAAAAGAAACAAAATCTTCAATCTGTCGTTGCGCTTCAAGCGGCAAAGAATTAATTTCGCGCAAAATTTCTTCGTTTGTCATAACTTTCCCTCCGCTTTTATTTTCGCCCAATCTGAAAATATGTCAACGTAGGCAATCAATAAACGTCTCACTGCTGCCGCATTGTCGCAATAACGGCGGTGTTAATCCAAGGCTGGAAGTCTGATAACGGGGCATTCTTACTCGTATCCCACCTCTGTACTTTTATCCAACCGGTATCTTCAATCTCCGTTATTTTGAAATCGCCATCAGTCAGCCCTTCTCCTAAAGTTATGTGATAAATCTTTTCCTTCTGCAAAAATCTAGGCGGCGCGGCCTCGCTGGAATTGCCTGAAAACGGCGCACGAATTCCGGTAAAGCAGTTGGCAGCTAACAATAAAGCGATAATGACAAGCATCGCTTTCATAAACCTATCTGTTTTCATTTTTTCCTCCTATAATCTTAGGCAGCGATTGGATTCAAGAAGCCGCCGAACGCTGGAATTGAGTGACTGCCCGCGATCAGCATTCAAAATTTGCCGTAGGAAGAATGATGAAAAGCATTCTATCGGGCGGTTCGCTCGAATGACTTGTTGGGTGGTGCTGTTTCCACTAGTGGTACTGGGCTGAAATTTCCCAACATTGAATTTTCAACTTTGAATCTTCTTTGGAGCAGTTTTAAAACACATATTTGACGGTCTAAAGTGTTGGATTATTTCAGCCCAGCACCACTAGTGCCGTTGACATGACCAGCACAGCATCGTCAGGGCATGTGGGCTGAGGAAAAACGTCACGACCTCGTCCAACGCCGAGGTTGGACTTTCCCATCATCACAGTAATCCTTTAGCTTGTCGAAAAGATCAACCGCAATTATGTCAGCAGCGAATGGCGTATCAGCTTCGCACCAGAAGAACGCAATACCCTCTATCCCAGAAATGGAAATCGAAGTCGGAACTGGCTCGAAATCACGCAGGAGTCGAATAAGGCTTTCCTCGTCCATTTGCGCGTGACCCAACAGCACCCTCCGCTGAAACAACACTCTGATAAGATAATTTGCCAAAACTGTATCCCCTCGTTGCCATAAGCTGCCAATAATAATGCACATACAGCCGTTGAACTATTGATTGAGCGGAATCATTCCAGATAACACCCAAAATTCGTGTATTATCCCGAATGATTCCAGATAACACTCAAAATTCGTGTATTATCACGAATCATTCTTGATAACACTCAATTTCGGGTGTATTATCTGGAATCATTCGGGATAATAACCTTATAACTGGAACGAGGGTACCTCAAGATCATCGTTTTTGCAAATATTCTCAAAACCTCTATGGAACAAAAACCTAAACTCCTTGATCAGGTTCGCGCTGTCGCGTGGGGTGCGTCATCTCAGTCATAAAACCGAAGACGTATATCACAATTTCATCAAGCGTTTTATTCTTTTTATTCTCTTTTTTTCTTTTTTTGAAATATTTATCGCCCTTTATCGGCTCAGTTTTAACTAATCCGCAACTTTTTCATTCCTTCGTGAAATCTTCGTGAAACTTCATGGATAATTTCTTTATTTCAAATAATGTCTAATAAACGACACGCAAAGGAAATACGCACGTTTTGAAAAACAAATCGTTTGTTAAAAGTCCGCTCAATGCTTAAATTCAGTTAAGAAAGCGGAATAAATTCTGTCGTTGAAACCTTTTAGTCTTTGTGGTGAAATAAATTTATGGAAAATAATTTACAAGAAACAGCAACATTAGGGGCAGGGTGTTTTTGGTGCGTCGAAGCAGTTTTTGACGATTTACGAGGTGTCACGGACGTTGTCTCGGGTTATTCGGGCGGACATACGGAAAATCCGACTTACGCGCAAGTCTGTTCGGAAACGACCGGACACGCCGAAGTTACGCAGATTGAATTTGATCCGCAAGAGCTTTCGTTTGCGGATCTTTTGCGCGTCTTTTTAGCGGTTCACGATCCGACGACGCTCAATCGGCAGGGAAACGACATCGGCAGTTCGTATCGTTCGGCGATCTTTTATCATTCGGACGAGCAGAAACAAATTGCCGAAGAAATCATCAAAGAAGTCACGGAAGCCGGGATTTACGACCGGCCGATCGTCACGGAAGTCACAAAATTCGATAAATTTTATCCGGCGGAAGACTATCATCAGGAATATTTCGCCAACAACCCGTCGCAACCATATTGCGTGGCAGTCGTCGCGCCGAAGGTCGCAAAGTTCAGAAAGCAGTTTCTCGGCAGACTTAAAAAGTAGAAAAGTTTAAATGTGAAAAAGTGAAAAAGTTGGTCAAATATTTCAATCAACTTTTTCACTTTTAAACTTTTTCACTTTTAAACTTTCTATTTCTCTTCGGGAACGTCTTTCGTATTTCCGCGCTCCAACTTGGCAAACCGCGAAGTCGGCAGCCACGAAGGCATTGCATCGGCATTAGCAAGCCGCAATCCCATAATCCCCATCACATCGGCGACGGTTTTCGCTCCTTCCCACGCCCAATCTTTTTGAATAACATCGCCGGGTTGGTGATAATCGGTTTTTTCCCATTGTTTCATTCGTTTCATCGCGAGTTGAATATCGCCTTCGGGCGCACCCATCAGCATCAGTGCGGGAACGCCGCGCGTCACAAACGAATAATGGTCCGAACGATAAAAAACCTTTTCGTCCGGCACCGGATCGGGCACGACCGTGATTCCCATCGCCGCCGAAACATCAGACATCATCGCGCCTAACGTCGAATGTTCCGCGCCGTAGCCGACCATCGTTTTGACCTGCCCATACACTTCTGTGCCGACGCCGTCGAGATTCAAATCAGCGGCGACCTTTTTAATGTCCCACGTCGGTTTCTTTGCCCAATATGCCGAACCGTAAAGTCCGTATTCTTCGCCCGTCACCGCTAAGAAGATCAGCGAACGTTTCGGTTTTGCGGGAAGTTTTGAAAAGGCTTCGGCAACCGCGAGCATTTCCGCCGTGCCGAGCGCATTGTCCGCCGCGCCGTGATAAATTTTACCGTTTTCCGCGCCGTAAGCATCGTAATGCGCCGAAAACAACACGGCTTCCGCTTTCAAATTCGCGTCCGAGCCTTCAAGATAACCGACGACGTTATTTGAGATGCCTTTCGTTGTTTTGTATTTTGCGACGAGCTTGGCTTTCTGATTGAGCTTAAAAGGTTTGAAGGAATTTACTTCAGCCTGCGCGATGGCATCTTTAACCGTCACGCCGGATTTGGCAAAAAGTTTATTCGCCGCGTTCGCGCTGACAAAGACCAACGGCGGAACAAAAGACGGATAACCCG
>JANPDZ010000589.1:0-5823 GCA_031431735.1 Acidobacteriota bacterium
CTCTGATTTTTCAAAAGATTACAGCGCGATTGATTCTGAAAAACAAGCCGCGCTGCGTCAGCGTCTGCAAAATCTGATGCGGACGAACACTTTCGACCCGGCAACGAATAAGATCATGCTCGACCCGATTCGCGCCCGTGCGTTTGAAGATAACTTAAAGCATTATTCGGAAGTTTTCACGGACGGCAACAAAGACTATGCCATTCAAAAGAATGCTCAATCAGACGTGACAAAACTGCGCCGATTAACTTCATTTTTCTTCTGGACAGCGTGGGCTTCCGTTGCCAATCGCCCGAATGATACGATTTCCTACACGAGCAATTTTCCGTCAGAACCGCTGGTTGCAAACGTGCCGACGAGTTCGGCGATCGTCTGGACCGGGGTGAGCGTAATTATGCTGATTGCCGGAATCGGCGCGATGGTTTGGTTTTACGCGGGTTGGCATAAACGCTCGACATCGGACGAGACGCCTGACGAAGACCCGCTGATCGGCGAAACTTTAACGCCTTCGCAAAAAGCGACGGTCAAATATTTTCTGGTTGTTTCGCTGCTTTTCCTGCTGCAGATCGTGATGGGAATCATCACGGCGCATTACGGCGTCGAGGGCGGCGGATTTTATGGAATTCCGCTGGCGGATTATCTGCCCTATGTCGTCACGCGAACGTGGCACACGCAGCTCGGAATTTTCTGGATCGCGACCGCGTGGCTCGCGGCCGGACTTTTTATTGCGCCGTATATCTGCGGCTACGAGCCGAAAATGCAAAAACTCGGTGTGGATGTGTTATTTGGCGCGCTGCTCGTCGTCGTGCTTGGTTCGATGGGCGGGCAATGGATGAGCGTGATGCACAAGCTCGGCACCGGCGATTTGTGGTTTTGGTTCGGTCATCAGGGTTATGAATATGTTGATTTGGGCAGAGTTTGGCAAGCCGCGCTCTTTGTCGGTTTGCTTCTGTGGCTGTTTTTGATTGCGCGGACGGCGATTCCGGCACTCAAGAAAAACGGTAGCAGCAAATCTCTGATAATGATCTATCTGCTTTCGACCGCCGGCATCGCGCTTTTTTACGCGCCCGGACTTTTTTGGGGAATGCGTTCGCATCTGACGGTCGTCGAATATTGGCGTTGGTGGGTTGTGCATCTCTGGGTTGAGGGATTTTTTGAAGTTTTTGCGACGGTCGTCATCGCATTCTTGTTTGCGAGATTAAAGGTCATCAATCCCGAACACGCGGCTTACGCGTCCTTGCTTTCCGCCGGAATTTATCTGAGCGGCGGTATTATCGGAACTCTGCATCATCTTTATTTTGCCGGAACGCCGACGGTCGCGCTTGCCTTTGGTTCGGTCTTTAGCGCGCTCGAGATCGTGCCGCTCGTTTTTATCGGTTACGAAGCGATTGAAAATATCCGTCATTCAAAAGCGCGACCGTGGCTTGCCCAATATAAATGGGTGATCTACTTTTTTGTCGCCGTCGCCTTTTGGAATCTGGTCGGCGCGGGCATTTTCGGATTTATGATAAATCCGCCGATCGCGCTTTATTATATGCAGGGCTTGAACACGACGGCGGTTCACGCACACGGCGCGTTGTATGGTGTTTACGGCACGCTCGGACTCGGGTTGCTGCTGTTTTGTATGCGGGCGATGAAGCCCGAATTGAAATGGAACAACAAACTGATCGCGTTTGCCTTTTGGGCAATCAATATCGGAATGATGTTGGAAATTCTGTTCAGTTTGTTGCCGATCGGTCTGATGCAAACTTATCAATCGGTTTCGGTCGGTTATTGGTCGGCGCGCTCGCCCGAATTTATGCAGACTGATTTGATGCAATTTTTGCGTTGGATGCGGCTTTTCGGCGACACGATTTTCGCGATCGGCGCCGGCGCTTTTGTCTGGTTCGCGCTCGGTCTGATCTTCGCGAAAAAGCAGCCTGAAGCAATTCCGGCGGACGAATTGGTCGAAGCTTAGGAATATGTAAAAAATAACTTGTAAAGATTTGATTGCCGCCGGATTCAGCCCTTCGGAATAAGTGAAAGGTGATAAGTGATAAGTGAGAGGTCAAAACCACCTATCACCTATCACCTATCACTTATCACTTATTTCGAATGCCGGCCAACTCGTTTATTCCCTAAAAGATTCAAAGTTTTATAAATTATTTTTTACACATCCCTTAGTAGTTTTGAGTTCCAAGTTCCAAGTTTCAAGTTCCAAGTTAAAAAACAAATTCAACTTGGAACTTGAAACCTGGAACTTTTAAGAAATATGCACGACATCGAAACGCGAAAAGACATCGAAGAATTGGTTGCAGACTTTTATCAGAAAGCTCTCAACGATAAAGTTATCGGCTATATTTTTACCGATGTCGCCAAAATAGATCTGGAACATCATCTGCCGATCATCGCAGATTTTTGGGAAATGCTGCTTTTCGGAACGTTAAATTTTCAGGCGAAATACGGGCGCAGTCCGATGCAGGTTCACGGTGCGCTTAACGATAAAGAAAATTTGCGGCTTGAACATTTCGGGCGTTGGGTAAAACTTTTTGCGGAAACGGTTGATGCGAAATTTGCGGGCGAAACGGCGAATCTGGCAAAGGTTCGCGCTCTTTCGATCGCCGAAACAATGCGGCTCAAATTCAGCTCAGAAAGCGGCGCAGGTGTTCCGGTTGTTCGAGGATGATCTTGCCGTGGACGATTTTGACCAGATCTTTTTCGGCGAGCTTGCGGATCACACGGATTGTTGTTTCGGTCGTCAGTCCTGCCATTTCGGCGATGTCCTGGCGTCGTAGCGAGATCTTAACCGAAGAGTTTGCCGGGTCTTCTTTTTCCGCTAATCGAAGTAAAACATTGCCGACGCGATGTTCGGGCGAGGCCGTTGCGAGATTTTTGATGGTCGCGGTTTTTTCGCGGAGCATTTCGCACATCCAGCTGATGACCGCAAATGAAAACTCGCTCGATTCACGCAAGAGTCGCAGGAAATCGGTTCGGTAAAGCAAAAGCAGCGTCGTTTCTTCCATCGCAAGCGCGGTCGAAGGATAATTTCCGCCGTCGAAAACCGGCGGCACGGCAAACATTTCGCCGTTCTCAAAAATTCCGATGATGACCTCTTTGCCGACCTCCGGAAAACGCACCATTTTGACTTTACCGCGCTCGACGATCGGCAAAAAATCGGACTTCTCGCCTTCGGAAAAGATTGTTTGATTTTCGGAGTAAGATTTTCGCCGTGCAAGTTTTTGCAACGCGACGAGAAAGTCAGAATCGGCAATTTCGAGCAGTTTTGTCATCCGTTTGATGAAAGAATATCATCTTCGATGATTTCTTCGCTCAAAATTTCAAAGAGATTTGGCGCGTCTTGTTTGGAAACTTGTTTTTTCGAGGGAACTTCGAGAACTTTCAGCAGTATCGATCGGTCACGGCGTTTGATCTCGATTTCATCATTGGCTTTGACCTCTTTGGAAGATTTGGCGGTTGCACCGTTGATCTTGATAAGTCCGGCGTCGCAAAATTCCTGCGCCAGCGAACGGCGCGAAATCAGGCGGCTGGTTTTTAGGAATAGATCGAGTCTCATCTTAAAGTGAAAGTGTGAAAAAGTGAAAAAGTGAAAAAGTATTTGCCTGATCACGAGCCAACTTTTTCACTTTTACCCTTTTTCACTTTTGACCTTTACTTAGTCGGTTTCTTCTCGTCCGGTTTGGCTTCCGCCGAGAGAATCGGCGAAACGAGCGGGCGATAGGTGTCGTTGATCTTGATGTAGGCATCGCCGCGCAAACTGACGAGATATTTTTTGCGTTCTGCCGGAATGACCTCGTAAGTCATTGCTTTGCGGACTTCCGATTCGTCAAAAAAGGCTTCCTTGCTGGCTTCTTTGCGGTCGTCAACGCGGAAGATCTCGATGCCTTCGACCATTTCCACCGGATCAGAGACGCCGCCGACTTTGGTTGCCGCAATCGGTCCGACAAATTTTTCGCTGATCTGTTTGAGTTCGGGAAGCGTGATCGTTCCGACACTTCCTTTCGTGTCCTTAACATCTTGTCGGTCGGAATTTTCAATGACAAGTTTGACAAAATCTGCGCCTTCGCGAAGCTGTTTGACGAGTATTTTTGCCTTGTCGCGCACCGCGTTTTCATCGCGTCCGGCAAAGCTCAGGAAGATTTCCGAAAGCGTCAATATTTCGGGTTTGGTAAATTTTTCCTTGTGTTTTTCGTAATAGGCTTTGATTTCCTTTGCCGACCAACCCCAATAAGTTTTGCCGTCAACTTCGCGCTGCAAAACGATGTCTTTGATAAATTGTCGGCGCCAGCCTTCGCGGACATCCTGCGGATTAACGCCCTGTTTTTCCATTTCCGCGTAAAGCGAATCAAGCGTTTTCAGGTTTTGCTGTTTCATAATGTCAACAAACCGTTGGTTGACCGAAGCATCGGCATCGGCTTCCACACCGAGTTCCTTGCCCTTTTGCAAGATCAATTCTTCATTAATGATGTTGGCGATCAGTTCGCCTTGTTTGGCTTGGACTTCGGCGGTTGCCTGTTCGCGGGTTTTGCCCTCGGCAACCATCGCCTCAATGACCGTATTCATTTCGCGTTTGATACGCGAAAGCGTGATCACACCGTCGTTGACCTGGGCGATCACTTCGTCAACCACTTTCAATTCGCTTTCTTGCGCGAAAGCCGTCAAACTCGTTAAAAATAAAAATGCAATCAGAAAAATTGCGGAGCCGGTATATTTCACTTTTTTACTCCTTAAAATAAAACTCATTCGAAAATCTTATGTTTATTGTGTATTTTATGCAACTGGCGAGTTTGATGCCGAAAAAACATTTCGCGTTTCTTTATCAAAGAAAAAAATATGGAATGACGGACGATTGGACATTTTTAAATATGTAGGCTCACTTGTCGAAGCCCGGGATCCTCAAATGAAAAAGAAATGTCCAAACTGCAAACTCGTTAATTTTGTGACCGCCGAAAACTGTCTGCGGTGTGAATTTGAGTTAATCGAAGTCTCGACTTTGACAGCGTCAGAAGCGAAAAAATCCTTTTTTAGTTCGAAACTTCTTATTCGCGCCGGCAGTTTGCTGACGGCGATCATCATCGCGCTATCCGGTTTTTATCTGACTCTGATCGTATCGGCAAAACGGCTTGAATACGAAGAAAAGAAAACGGTCGAGCGTTCGATTTTGATTCTCGAAGAAAAGGGTTTTTCAAAAGAAGTTTTTCTGCTTCGATATTTAACGGCTTATCGCGGCACCGATAATTGGCTCAACGCTTCGACGCGCGAAGAAAATGCCTATGCCGCGACAAATTTTCCGTTCGAGATAATGACCGTCTATCCCGATTTTTTCACTTATCCGAAAGACGATGTCGAACGCGCCGCGATTCTTCTGCACGAAGCCCAACACTTAAAAGGCGCGGACGAGAAAGAGGCGTATGAATATGTCTGGAAAAACCGCAAGCAATTTGGCTGGATAAAGGAAAATTACGGCGGTTCGGTCATTTGGCGCAACGTCCGTAATCAAACCAAAGAAATCGCGCCGAATCTGTTTGTCTGCGAATTGAATGAATACGCCGATTGTACTGAATAAGAAGACTTTGCGACTTTGCGACGAAGCGACTTTGCGACGAAGCGACTGAGCGACTGAGCGACTTTGCGACGAAGTGACGGTGTGACTGAGTGACTGAGTGACTGAGCGATTTCGTCACTCCGTCACTCCGTCTCTTCGTCTCTTCGTCACTCCGTCACTCCGTCTCTTCGTCTCTTCGTCACTCCGTCACTCCGTCTCTTCGTCTCTTCGTCACTCCGTCACTCCGTCTCTTCGTCTCTTCGTCACTCCGTCACTCCGTC
>JANPDZ010000590.1:0-24518 GCA_031431735.1 Acidobacteriota bacterium
GCCACGCGATCTCAAGTTCGTCCGCCAGAATCGAAATTTTTGTAATGTCATAAGGAATCGCCACTTCCTGACAACCGATTCGCGCAAAAACCTGCAAATATCTGGCAGTTGATAAATCAGGGCAACTAAAGCGTTTATTCCCGATTTTTAATTCGATGCCGAGCAAGGTGTGCTGAATATCGGCGCGATTTTCGGTTTTGGCAATGTCCAGATGATACGCACGGGTTCTTTGCGTCCGCACTTTGTCGCGGTAAATAGCCGGAATCCATTCACCGTCCAATTTTTCCCGAATCTCTGCCGCAGTTTCCATAACGCCTCTTATAGATTAACACAACTCGATTTTGGATTGCGGATTTTGGATTTTGGATTGGTTTTGTGTCTGAACTGTTTAATTTTCCGAAGCCGTTTGGTGGTAATTCAAATTCCTTAACGCGGTCGCAAATCCAAAATCCAAAATCTAAAATCCAAAATCGAGTAGTTTTTCCTGCAAAGAAACAAAGTATTTGCCGACGTGCAATCCATCGGCAATCGCGTGATGAATTTCAACTGAATGAGGCAATTTTTTTCTTCCGGCATCTTCAAACATCTTGCCGAAAACCATCCGTGGAATGGTTTGCCGACTATCGAGCCGCATTGCGTTTTTGAAACTCGTGAACGAAACCCACGGAATCACCGAATAATAAAGCAAATCAACGCGATGGCTTTCGACATCGAATGTTTCCAGCTTTTTATATTTTTCGACCATCGCTTTGCCGTTTTCGTTAAATTCAAAGACATCCGGTTTGTTTTCAAAATAACAGAACGAAAATGTTTCGTCATCGTTCAAAATCGTCTGCGTGGCGTGAATCGTTTCAAATTCGACAAGTTTTTGATCCACCAAACGAAAACGAAACTCTTTTATTTCGTTCGCGGTTTGCAGTGAATAAAAAAGATTCGCGATCGAAAAAGATAAATTATTTTCCTTGCAAAAACGATACAGATCAGTCACGTCTAAATTTGCCGTGATATTGAAAAAAGGATTTTCATAATCTTTGAAAAGCTCGTAAGTCGCTTTTCTGTTCCAATTTTCAAGATCAACAAATTTCATATAATTTTTTTTGCCCACGAAACACACAAAAAATACGAAAAAATAAAAGTTTCTTCTTTCGTTTAATTCGTGTGTTTCGTGGGCAAATATTACTTTACCTTTGCGGCTTTCACGGGAGCCGATGATTTCGAGAATTTTTCGATCACATTATCGCTGAAAATTCCGAAATAGAAAACGCCGAAAATCGTGATTAAAAGAACTGCCGCAACGAGCGTCGGAATTTTCGGTGCCAACCAATCAGTTGTCCGTTCGCGGAAAAACATCACGACGATCAAGCGCAGATAATAATAAGCAGAGATTGCCGTGTTGACGACCGCGACGATGACGAGAAAGGTCAACAGCGGATTGCCGGCTTCAAGCGCGGGACGGAAAACCAAAACCTTGCCCATAAATCCGGCAGTCAAAGGCAAACCGAGAAGCGACAGCATAAAGAGCGAAAGCGTGAATGCCAGAACAGGTGATTTAAATCCGATGCCATTGTAGTCGCTAAATTCGGTGCGGCGGTCGTTTTTCTGACCTAAAAGCGTGACGATCGCAAACGCGCCAAGATTTGTGACAGCATATGTCAACATATAAAATGCGACCGAAGCGATTGCCGCATCACGCGCTTCCGGCGTTTTGGCAACGCCCGCGCCGATAAATCCGACAAGGGCGTATCCGGCGTGCGCGATCGAAGAATAAGCGAGCATTCTTTTGACATTGTTCTGAGCAATCGCCGCGACATTGCCGACGATCATCGTCAGCATTGCCATCACCGCTAACGCGGTAATCCACGCATCGTGCAGATAAACCGAAGCCTGAACGCCGGCGATCAGCGGAAAACCAAGCACGAAAACACGAATGAAAGAACCAAACGCCGCCGATTTTGAGCCGACCGCCAGAAATGCCGTGACGGGTGTCGGTGCGCCTTCGTACACGTCGGGTGTCCAGACGTGAAAGGGAACCATCGCGACTTTGAAACCGAACCCGATTATCAGCATCGCGCCGCCGATCAATAATAGCGCAGGGAAGTGCGCTTTGCCTGACATTTCGGCGATTTGAGCGATGTTTGTCGAACCTGTTGCGCCATAGATCAACGCCATTCCGTATAGCAAAAAGGCGGAGGCAAACGAGCCGAGAATAAAATATTTCATCGCCGATTCGTTTGATTTCAAGTCTGATTTTCTAAGACCGGCCATCACATATGTCGCAATCGAAAGCGTTTCGAGACCGAGAAACATAATCACAAGGTCGCTTCCAGAAGCCATAAACATCATCCCGAATGTCGCAAAAAGCAGCAGCGCGTGATATTCACCTTCAGGCACATCTTCGCGTTTGACCCAAACCGATGAGATCAAGATGGTCATAGCGGTCGTCAAAAGTGCAACGATTGAAAAGCTCATCCGCAGATTGTCGTTCGTGATCATTCCGTTCCACGAAGTGGTCGGCGCGCCGGTCCACATCGAGATCAGGACATAAGCGGCAGTCGTCAGACCGATTAGTGAAATCGCGGTCGTGACGCCGCGTTGTCGCGGCACAAAACTATCGTAAAGCATCACGAGAATGCCCGTAATGGCAACGATCGTTTCGGGCAAGATCGCCTGAATATTGACGTTCGGATCAACTAATGGTTGAATTTGTAAAAATATCGTGTTCATCTTCAAATATAAAAAATAAATCAACAGTTTTGACTATTTATAAATTGCCACTAGTGTTCAGTCAAGGTTGAATTGACGGATAAGTCAGAACCGTGAGCGGTAGCGAACGGCTAAATCTGAGCAAGTCGCTACCGCTTCTTGTTCTGACAAGTAGAATCAACCCGTCAATTCATACTTGACTGAACACTAGCTTCAGCTAGTGGATTGGTTCAATTCAAGTTTCTCGGCTTTAGCCAAAAAAAAGAAAAAAATCAATCATCCTTACTGCTTTAGCTAAAGCAGTAAGGAATATTATTATTTTTGTAGTTCGGCTAAAGCCAAGAGTTTTTATTTCAATTCTCCACTAGCTGAAGCTAGTGGCAATTTATAGTTTTTCAACTTATTTTTACCTTTTCTTTAACAGCGAACCAAGTTTCATATTCCGACCGTAATTGTTTCACGAATTGCATTTTGCGGAATGCCGCGCAACGCATCTTCCCGACGGTCTTCGAGAACTAAAGCAATTGCTTCCCGTAAATTTTGGCGGCATTCTTCGACCGTTCGACCTTGCCCGTTTGCGCCCGGAATTTCAGGGCAATAAGCAATAAACCAATCTTCATCCTGTTCGATAATTGCTGTAAATTCACTTTGCATAAAAACTCCTACTTAACGTTCATTACTATTTGGTCAGGATGCGCCGGATTACGAATAACTCGCTGATTAGCGCAATCAACCAAAAGGTCGGTTCTTTTCAATGCAATTTGTCCGATTAAAACTTCGTCGCCTAAAACTAAGGCTTCTTCCGTCACGCGCCGCCCGAGAATTTCAAACGTCACGAGTTCGGTAACATCAACATTTTCGCTTGAGTTGTTAGCATAAGTAGCGCGTTCCTGACGAATCAAATCCAAACCGAGTTTTTGTACAATTTCAATCGGCACGACGCTTGGAATCGCACCCGTATCAACTAACGCGTCGGTTTCATAAACACGGATTTCATCTTTTGAGATTTTTCCGCGCCGAAATAAGCCTTCATCAATTGCGTTTATAATTTTTATTTTTACCCGAACTTCACCCATAAAATAATTATCTACTATTTTTCTACTTTCACCGAAGCCGAAACAAATTTTTTCTCGCCCGCTTTGATCTCAGTCTGTAAAAAATTTTCCTTCGGCGGAACCGGACAACTGAATTCATCGTTTCCGTAAGCGCAACTTGGATTGTATGCAAAATTAAAATCCAAAATCACAACGCTCTCCATTGGAATTTTTATGTTCAAATATCTGCCTGCGCCGTAGGTCTCGGTGCCGTTTGTAAAATCTCTGAAGGGTAAGAAAAGCGCGTCTTTGTGTTCGGTTTTCTTTGTCTCGGCTTCGGATTGAAAAGCCGTCAAAGCAAAACTTTTGCCGCCGATTTCAAATGTCAAAACGCCGTATTTGAAATATTTGCGCGGTGTGCCGATTGATGTCGGCATCATAAAGACTTGTGCGTCCGATGTTTTTTCGAACTTTGCTTTGACCGCAAGTTTGGCGTCCGTCTCGAAATATTCCAAACCTTTGAATTTCAAAAAATCTTCTTTTAATAATGGCGTTTCCGAAGCGTTACGAAACGATTTGTCGCGGATTTCCCGAAAACTTTTGACGGCTTCAATGTCATATGTTGTTTGTGCGTTTGCGAAACAGACAAACAACGCCAGAAGATAAATTGTCAAAGTTGCGGCTTTCATCAATGCTCTGGCTCTCGACTCTCGACTTTCGACTCTTGACTGTTTTCAGCGATCGTGCCGCCGGCTTGCTGCATCACACGTTTCTGAATTCCGACGATCGTTTCCCGCGAACGATTCAAGAACGGTTTCGGAAAAACGCCCATATACACCATCAAGATCAAAAGCGGCGCGATCAGACCGAGTTCGCGCCAACTCAGATCTTTTAGATTTTTGTTCTTCGGATTCGTAATCTTGCCAAAGAAAACTCGCTGAACCATCCAGAGCATATACACGGCCGCGAAAATCACGCCGGTTCCGGCAAGCATCGTCGCAATGTAATTGTAATTCCAGCCGTTTGCACTGCTCAGAACAGTTGATTTCCACATTCCGAGCATGATCAGAAATTCGCCGACGAAACCGTTAAGAAAAGGCAAACCGATTGATGCCATCGTCGTGATCA
The DNA here is from genome assembly GCA_031431735.1 of Acidobacteriota bacterium. GTDB lineage: Bacteria > Acidobacteriota > Blastocatellia > Pyrinomonadales > Pyrinomonadaceae > JAFDVJ01. Next base: position 4,866 of record JANPDZ010000590.1, read on the forward strand.
CGAAAATCGTCGCGTAAATCGGCATCACGTTGGCAATTCCGCCGAAATCGGTGATCTGCCGTGTGTGCCGCCGTTCGTAAATGAATCCGACGAGCAGGAACAACGCGCCGGTCGAAATGCCGTGATTGAGCATTTGATAAAGCGCGCCCTGCATTCCGTATTCGGTAAATGAAAACATTCCCAGAATGACAAAACCCATGTGCGCGACGGACGAATAAGCGACCAATCTTTTGACATCAGGCTGAACCATCGCGACGAGTGCGCCGTAGATGATCCCGATGATCGCCAGGGTGATAAAAATCCACGCAAATTTACGGGAAGCATCAGGAAAGAGCGTGAAATTAAAACGCATCAAGCCGTAAGCTCCCATTTTCAAAAGGACTGCCGCCAAAATAACCGATCCGGCAGTTGGCGCGTCGGTGTGGGCATCAGGCAGCCAGGTATGAAACGGGAAAAGCGGAACTTTGATCGAAAACGCAATCGCAAATGCCCAGAAAAGCATCGAAGCGGTCGTTGTTCCGGCAATCACGAGTTTTCCGGCTTTCATCGCGGCGAGGATCGAGACGAAATCGAATGACCCGACGCCGCCATTGATCCCGGCATACAGGTAATAAAGCGCGATGATCGCGACGAGCATCAGCAAACTTCCCAACGCCGTGAAGATAAAGAATTTGACCGCTGAATAGATCCGGTTTTCGCCGCCCCAAATGCCGATCAGGAAAAACATCGGCACGAGCGAGGCTTCAAAGAAAAGATAAAAGACGAGCAGATCGAGCGATACAAAAACGCCGATCATCGCGCTTTCGAGCAATAAGAGAAAAACAAAAAATGCCGTCTGCCGCTTTTCGACCGCCTTCCACGTCGAAAGCACTGCAATCGGCATTATAAAGGTCGTCAACAGCACCAGCCAGATCGAAAGACCGTCAACGCCAACGTGATAATTGGTGTTGATCGATTTGATCCACGGAATGTTTTTCTCAAACGAAAAACCGTTGCGCGAAGCCGCCTGCGAGCCGAAGAGTAAAAGCGAAACGAGGAAATTGGCGGTCGTAAAAATCAAAGTCAGCCATTTCAAATCGCGCTCATGCTTCCAATAAACAGAGTGTCCGAGCGTGAATAACGCGCCGAAAACAGGAAGCAGAATAAGAATCGTTAAAAGATTTTCCGTTATGAAATCCATTTGTTTAAATTAGGTTTTTAGTTTTTGGTAATTAGTTTTTGGCTAAAAACCAAAGACTAAAAACTAAAAACTGATCAACTTATATCCGTAATAAATAAAATATCCGATGACGATCAATGCGCCGAAAAGAAAAAGCACTTTCCTAAAGTTTATTTTAATTTTCTATCTCACCAAAACTCATCGCCCAAAGAATACCTAAAATCCTTTCTAAATCTTCGTTCAAATCAAAAGTTGTTGTGTCAATAAATGCTGTTTTTTCTTTGAGATACAGAAAACGCCACGCGTCGCCGGTCGTCACGCAACCATAAACGACATCGTATAGCTTGTTTCTATTTTCATTAAATTTTCGTGCCGCAATCATTTCAGCGATACATTGGACATAACCTTTTTTGAAATCTTGACGTTTTGCCGCAACCGCAACCACGACAGGTGCTTCCAGAAAAGTCTGATTATCGGAACGCGAAACCAAAAAATCGCATTCGCCGGTCAAACTATTTTTTCTATCAACATTAAATTTAATTCCTGAAAACACACTCAATTGTTCGTTTGATTGTTTTCGTAACTCAAAAAAAACAGGTGCGATGATATATTCAGAGCGTGCTTTTTCCGAATCGTTCATCAAAGCGAACGGCACAGTTTCAACTAGAAGATTTTTTAACCAATTGCCAATCGGCTTTGGTTTGATGCCCGAAAACAAACTCGGCATAAAAACTTGTCTTACGCCAAATTTGCTTTCTAAATCTTCAATTGTAAAGTTTGAATAACTCATTTTTCGTATCTGATTAGGTCTTTGGCTTTTGGTTTTTGGTTTTTGGTTTTATTCAATGGGCCGCCCGATGATTTTCAATCAAGATGCGCGGAAAAATAAGCGGGCGTGGTGAGACATTCATCGCCAATCTGCTATTTCTTTCAAAAACCAAAAAACCAAAGACCAAAGACCTCAACAATTACCATAAATCGCAACTAAAAGTTTAACCAATCTTTTCCCAACCAAAAGCCTCAGAAGAATGGTCAAGAAACTTCCCGCCGTTTTCATCTTCGTAAAAAGAAGCTAATTCGTCTGCGGCAATTGTTACGGAGATGTCATCGTGTAATAAATCGTAGTCGTCAAATGTGTCGTCGCCGTGATAAATCCGAAAAAAGTATTTGCCGTTGACGCTTCTGCATAAAATTCCACTTACGCCAGCCGCATTTTTCTCGGTTAAAACTCTTCCTTTGCCGGTTTTTACTAAATTTGAATTCATCAGCCAATCAACTTGTATCCGTAATAAATAAAATATCCGATGACGATCAGCGCGCCGAAAAGAATAAACGCGGCATAGCTTCGGACAAATCCGACCTGCACGCGGCGCACGAGATTGCCGAGTTCGGCTACAAAATACCCTGCGCCATTGACGATGCCGTCAATCACGCCCAAATCGAAACCTTGCCACAAACCTTTGATCGAAAAGTTCGTCAACGGGTCAACGATGTAACCGTTGTAAAGCTCATCAATACGCCACTTGTCTTCTAAAATCTTCGGCAGTTTACGAAGCGGCGTTTTGCGAAATAACGCAAGGCCGATGCCAATGCCGCTCAACGCAAGAAGCACGGAAAGTCCTGCCAGCATCCGCTCTTCAGAAATTTCTTCGGCGGAATGTTCTTTATGCTGTTCGGGTTTGGCAGCTTCCGGTTTGCTTTCGGGCAACGCGGAAGAAGTTTTCGCTTCTTTCGATCCAGCCGGTTTCATTTCCGCCGATTTTATTGCCTGATGTTCTTCTGCTTTGTGCACGCCTTTTTTGGCAATGATCGGTTCAAGTGTGTGTTCAAAAACATTCACATCACCCGCGCCGAACATCGAACTCATCGCATAGGGAATCCCGACAAGACCGCCGACCGTCGAAAGGAACGCCAAAATGATCAAGGGAACGGTCATCGTCCACGGCGATTCGTGCGGTTTGAAATCGTGTGGCAAGTGATGATGTTCTTCTTCATCTTCGTCAGAATGGTTTTCTTCTCCGTGTCCCAACGTCTCCGCGTCTCCGTGTCCCTGCGAAGCGTAGGCGTGAACTTCCGCCTCTTCGCTGTGAAATCTTTCGCTTCCGAAAAACGTCATCCACATCATCCGCGTCATATAAACTGCGGTCAAAACCGCGGTGAACAGACCGAGAATCCACAAGATCTTGTTATAAGGCGCAGGCACGTTCGTTGCTGCAAATGCCCGATAAAGAATCTCGTCTTTCGAGAAAAACCCTGCCCAGATCGGGATTCCGCAAATCGCCAGCCAACCCGCCATCATCGTATAAAACGTGACCGGCATATATTTTCGCAGATTGCCCATTTTCCGCATATCCTGTTCGTGGTGCATTCCGTGAATGACCGAACCCGAACCGAGGAAAAGCAACGCTTTGAAAAATGCGTGTGTCATGACGTGGAAGATCGCCGCGATAAACGCGCCGATTCCGCACGCCATAAACATATAACCGAGCTGCGAAACGGTCGAATAAGCGAGAACTTTTTTGATGTCGTTTTGCGCGAGTCCGATTGTCGCGGCAAAAACGGCGGTCGCGCAGCCGATGATCGCAACGATAAACATTGCCGTCGGCGCGTTTTGGAAAAGTCCGTTGCAACGCACGACCAAATAAACGCCGGCCGTCACCATCGTCGCCGCGTGAATCAGCGCGGAAACCGGAGTTGGTCCGGCCATCGCGTCAGGCAGCCATGTAAAAAGCGGTATCTGCGCCGATTTTCCGCACGCACCGATAAATAAAAGCACGGCAATCGAAGTTAAACCGCCCGCGATAATTGCGCCGCCGGTGAACGAATCAACCGGCATTTGTGCGAGTATATTCAGCGCACTTTGCACCTGTGTTCCTTCAACTGATTTTTCAAAAAACGAAATTGAGCCGGTCGTTGTAAAAATCAAAAACACGCCCATCAATACGCCCCAATCGCCGATGCGGTTCATCACAAACGCTTTTTTCGCGGCTTCGCGGGCTTCATCTTTTTTGATGTAGTAGCCGATCAGCAAGTAAGAGCACAGTCCGACACCTTCCCAACCGACGAACATCAGCAGAAAATTATCCGCTAAAACGAGCGTCAGCATCGAGAACATAAACAGATTCAAATACGCAAAAAAGCGGTAAAAGCCTTTATCGCCGTGCATATAACCGGTCGCAAAAATATGGATCAGCAAACCAACAAATGTCACAAAACAGGCGTAAATACCTGAAAGTCTGTCCATTCCCAAACCGAAATCGGCGCGAAATGAGCCGACCTGAATCCACGTCCAAAGCTGGTCAACAACCGGTTTTTCAGTGTTTAACGCGCCGCCATCAGAAAAAAAAGCGATATAAAAAGCGACAATGCACGAAACCGCAATCGTCCCGCACGCGACCACACCGCTAAAAAGTTCGCTATTTGCTTTTTTGCCAAACAGCCAATTGATAACCGCACCTGCGAGCGGCGCGAAAATTATTAGACTTAAAAGATTGTTTTCAGTCATTTCTGTAAAAAAAATACGTTTCTAAATAGCTTTAACGAATTCGTCAATCGTCAAATTTGCGGCACGAATCAAACTTCGCAAAGTTCCTTTGGCAACTTCCTTATGATTTGGAACTGACAACGAAGCCATTTCACCGTCTTTCGTCAAAACGATATGACTACCGCTTTGTCGGGAAAATTCCCAACCGAGTTTTTCAAATGATCGGACAACTTCTTTACCACTCAATTTCGGCAGTTGCGCCATTACGCCGCCACCTCGACCTGACGGGTTTCAACCGTCAACGGCAAACCTTTTTCAGCACGAACTTCAAGACAAATTTTTATTGCGTCCTTGATATTTTCAATTGCTTCATCTTTTGTCGCGCCTTGACTGACACAGCCCGGAATCGAAGGACATTCGACAATCCAAACTCCATCTTCGTCGCGTTCAAGTGTGATATTGAAAATCATATAATTACCTGCTTCAAAACTATCAATTGATAACCGCACCAAGCAGCGGCGCGAAAATTATTAGACTTAAAAAATTGTTTTCAGTCATTTTTATAAAATTAGTTTAATAAGCTACAAATCTTCCGTTTTTATAAATATGAATGCCACCCGTATCAGACGCACAAGGTCCATCAAACGGAGCATCGTTTTTCAAAGTTATAGAAGTTGGATTCTCGTCTCCCACGTCGCCGGTCGAATATTTTTCACCTTTTCGGAAGATACTTAGTCCTGTGTCGATAACGTCGGAGGCTTTGATTGAATGTAAAATATGAGTTTCGTAACGATTGTTTCGCGCAAGGAAAGCTAACACATATCCTTTGCTTCCTTTAACAATTTTTACGGTATAATCAATTTTCCCATCGCCGTCAAAATCGCCGCTGACAATCGCCCGCCGGAATTCTGTTGAACAAAAATCTGAGGTAGAAGCTAATTTCCAACCTCGATAGGTTAAGTTTAGATACGTTTTAATCTTGGTTGGTAAGGTTATTTCATTATCGGTTTTCACTTCGGTTTCCACTTGCGGTTGTGGCATTTGCTGTTGTTGCATTTGTATCATTTGTTGAAGTTGCTCGTCGGAAACCTTTGGAATCTCGAAATCTTCGGCTATCTCAACCGGATTGTTGGCTAAAATCTCATCAATAACTTTCTTTTCCTTTTCTGTTTCAAGTTTGGAACGGACAAAATCCTTGACCGGCATTTCGCGTGCCGCCGGATTATCAGGGTCTTTCACCATTGTCGAAAAAAGAATGTGGCGAACGTCGTAACTTGGTTTCATCACACCGTTTTCGTCCTTTATTGCGCCCTTCTTGATAAGTTTGATAATGTGATAACCATAATTTGTTTCGACCAGCCGGGGATAGATTTGTCCCGGTTTGAGTGATAGAGCCGCTTGCTCAAATTCGGGTAAAAACTGTCCGGCGGCGACATTTTGATAAAGTCCGTCGAAATCTTTGCTTCCCTGATCCTCGTTGAATTGTTTCGCCAATCTTGCAAAGTTTTCGCCGGATTTAGCACGTTGCAAAATTTTATTGCCTTTCGCTTTTTGAACTTTTGTGTCAAATTCAGGTTGTTTGGCGATGTGATTTTGCAAATCTTCGTCGGTAATTTTTGTTTTATCAGCCAAGATTTTTTCAGAATAAATTCTTGAAAGAAATTGTGCTTTTTGAAGTTTTATCGAAAATCCAAGTTTGCTCCAAAATTCCTTTGGCAATTCGTTAGATTTGCGATTTGCCTCTTTATAATAAATCTGCGTTTTGGCAAAATGAGCTTTTGCTTGTTTAATGTCTTCTTGGGAAAACTCGGAATCGTCTTTGATTTGCCCGTTTTCTTTTGCCAATTTGGTTTTTCCGCTGAGATATTTTTCAAATTCAGTTTCATTGCCTGCGATCGCATAGAATTCCTTGATTTGGGCTTCACTGATTAAACTGAAAAGCGGCATCGGATTTTTATTTATTTCACGGTCATAAGCTGCGGCAGTTTGTTCAATGACGAAGTTCGCAAGCTCTTGTTTTACGTTGTAACCTTCCCCAAAACCTTCCTTGATAGATTGACACGCAATTGCAAACAGTACTTTAAGACTTTGTATCTGTTTCTTTTTGAGTTCCGGGTCGTCCGCCAAGCGTTTAAGCGTCATCGGGTTAGCATCTTTTAGAAGAATCTCCATTTCTTCTTTCGTGAGCTTAGTTGCACAAACCGTTTGGAAAAGATTATGTTTCTCAAAATTATTTAATTCAGTTCGCGCTTGAATAGTTGTCGGCATTGAGTAAAAAATACAAGCCAACAAAAACGCAAAACTAATTGTAAAAGTTTTATTCATTATCTTATCTATTACGGCAACCGTCATAACTTCTCTAAAATTCTCGCTTAACTCAAAAAGTTAAATCTTCGTCCTCATCTTTAAACTCAAAATTCTGCCGCTCAAATTCCATTTAAGGTTTAGGTTTGGAAAACCTGTTCATTTTCCGCCCAAGCCGGTTTCAATTCGTGATAAAGCACATCCGGGTCAATATCTGCGCCGTTTTCCCAAACAATTGTTCCCATTCTCGCATCAATTTTGACCGCCCGAAAAGCCTCTTTGTTTTGTCGCAGCGGCTCAAAAATCTGACCGCGCAGAAACGGTTCAAGGTCAATCTCGCGGCTTGTGCCGTCGGTAAATTCCAAAAACACGACAAAATCATCTAACGGCTTAAACGATTTTATTCTGACCAATTTCATAACGACATCCAAAGCTAGAAATTTATTCTTTCAAACCGAGTTCCTGATTTGAAAGCCAAATCTTCACATCGTCAAGACTGTTAAAATCGAAAATTGCTTCAGCCAAACTTTCCGTTTGCTCAACGGACAATTCTTTTAGGCGAAGTTTTATTTCTTCATCCGGTTCGCCGAATCGTTTGATAATTTGTTTTGAAATAAGTCGTGCTTCACCTTCTTTTTGAATTTCCTTGTAATACGGAGATTCCATAATCAAATCAATCATAGTCCACCTCAAAATTTCATTGGCTTTATCACCTAAAATCACTTTGGCGAAAATTCTTAGAGCCGTTTCCAAATCACCGAGTTTGGTTGTGCCGCGCAATTCTTCATCTAATTCTAACTGCCTCTGCGCTTTCTGCAAAAGTTTTGCGTCTGTTCCGCCGCGCATTGTCGGTACAAAGGGAATCAACGCCGACCAATTTTTCGCCAAAACTTCTTCGGCATCCGTTTCCCAAAGATTGATGACGCGATAATCTTGCTTTGCCTCAATACCGAGAAATTCCGTTTCATATTTGTTTGGAATTTCACCGCTGTAAGGCAAAATATTGACCAAAACCGGAAAAACGGGAAGCCGATATTTTGCTCTGGCAAGTGCCGAATATGCCGTCATTCGCAAAGGCATCTCCGTCGAATAACGAGTCTGAATTTCAAAAAGCGTCAGAAATTGTCCGACCGAAGAATTTTTCACCAAAACAAGCGCGTCCGTGTTTCGGCTTATCAATTGAAATTCAGTATTTAGAACTTCACAATCGCTGGCATCTTCAATCTTTGTCGCCCATTGAACCCAATCTTCGGGCGCGATTGAAATCATCCGTTTGCTTGTAATATCGGAACTCTGTGCCATTTTTCAAAAAATCAAATCTTCGTCTTCGTTCTCAAACCGAAAATCCTGACTGGCAATCTCTTTCCAAGTTTTCAAAATTGCTTCACCGACATTTTTCGATCTCAAATTCTCCAAAACTTTTTCCTTCAATTCAGGAAACCGCAACAACAAAACCGCCAAATCGCGCCAATCCGTTCCCGATTTCGGTTTGCCGCGCCGCGAATGAAAAGAAATTACTTTACTCGCTATCAATTCGAGCGGCGATAAAATCCTAATATCTTCAACCGTTTCGGTTTCGGGAAAATTTTCAACCCGGCGGACATCAACTAAATGACGATTGCCTTCTTTGCGCGTTTGGTAAATCCGAAAACCTTTGGCTTCACCAATTTCGCGGACACGCACCGCAATATGAAATGTTTCGCTCAGATGGTCGCGCAATTCTTCGGCAAATTCTTCGGCACGAGTCGAAAGCAAATCAACGTCTTGCGTCATTCTCGGTTCGCTGACGTATGCGTTGACGGCTTGCGCACCGAACAGCACGACATCCACGCGCCCTTGCAAAAATTCAAGCACCACTCCGTGAATTTTCGAGAGCGGCAACGATTCGTGCATCACAAACTCCTGAAATGTTAAAACGTCGGCATTCAGCATTCAAAAATAGTTTAATCAAACATTTCTGCAAACAAAACACGGGCGGCGCGAAAATTATCAGACTTAAAAAAAACAGTTTTCAGTCATTTTTGTAAAATTTTTTAACTTATCTACATCATTACGAAACTGCCGTTTTGATAAACGTGGATACCAATTGCGTCCGATTCGCAAGGTCCATCAAAAGGCGCATCATTCTTCAAAAGAATAAGTGCCGAGTTTTCATCTCCCATATCGCCGGTTGCCCATGTGTCACCTTTTCGGTATATACCGAGCGCAGTATTTTTTAGTTCGGATGCTGACATACGTTGCAAAACGTGTGCTTCGTAACTATTTTTTCGCTCAAGAAAAGCCAGGATGTAACCTTTATTTCCTTTTAGAATTTTTATAGCGTAATCAGTTTTTCTATCGCTATCAAAATCTCCGCGAACAGTTGATGCACTACAACCAACTGCTTTTGCGCTCAATTTCCAACCTCTGTAACTCTTATTAAGATACTTCTTGACTTTTGCAGGTAAAGTTTGCGCCAGCGCAAAACTAATGCTGAACAATATCATTCCAATTAATAAAATAATTTTTTTCATTTTCTTTCCCTCATGAAAGATTAAACCTTTGTCATTATTTTCAAGCCGAAAATCCTGCGCGAGAATCTAACAACAAACTTCCAAATGGCTTTCAGCTTCGATAAAACTAATTTTTCAAAATACTCGCGTCGTCAACGTCAACCGATACGCTATTGCGGAAAAACGCGATGATGATGCCAAGACCGACCGCTGCTTCAGCCGCCGCGACCGACATTACCATAAAGACGAAAAGCTGTCCCGTCACGTCGGCGTAATGGCGCGAAAAGGCAACGAACGTCAGATTGACGGCATTGAGCATCAGTTCAATACACATAAACATCCCGATCGCGTTGCGCTTAAAGATCACGCCGACCGCGCCGATCGAAAATAAAATTCCTGAAAGTGCTAAATAGCTTGCTAAACTAGGTTCCATTTCTTTTTAGTCCAGAGTCCGAAGTCGAGAGTCGAGAGTCAATTTACAAATGACTTTTGATAAATGACCAAGGACGAAATCTAAATCAATCTTTTCAATTCTTCCAAATTCAATTTTTCGTCAAAAACGGCGCGAATCTGAATCTTAAAATCAGGTAAAACAATGCTTTGAATCGTCCCGTCTTTGGCTTTCAGAAGAAGTTCGTATTCTTCATTTTGCAAAAAATACTGTTCAATTATTTCGTGTTCCGCATCAATTATCCAATATTCTCGAATGCCGTGTGCCGCATAATCTTGATATTTTGTTTCGCGGTCGTATTTTTCCGTCGAAGGAGAAAGAACTTCAACCGCAATGTCAGGCGCGGGAAATTGCATCTGAGTCGGCGAAAAATCTTTCGCTTTTTCTCTGCCGAAGAAACAAACATCAGGTTCGTAATCGTTGCGCGTTAATGAAACCAACATTTTCTCGCTTCCGACAAAACCAAGTTCGTGTTTTGTAACAAAACTTTTCAAAAGTATCAGCAAAAGTCCGATTGCGTTGGTATGTCTTAGTTTTGCGGGCGATTGAAAAATAATTTCGCCGTTGATAAATTCCATCTTTTTATCTTCTTCGACGATTTTGTAAAAGCGGCGGCGTTTTTTTTGTTCTTCTTCGAGCGCAGATTTCAAGCGTTCCGCTAAAATTGCGGCGTTCGGCATTTCCAAAATTTGGTTGAGCGAAATTTGCATTTATTCTTCTAAATGTCGTTTTTCCAGCTCGTTGTCAACGACCAATGATAATTCAGGTTGGCTCAAACGCCGCGACAAAATGACGCCGCCGATAATTGCCATCATCAATAAAACGCCGACGATCTCGACCGGCAAAAGATATTTGGTGTACATATTGGCACCGATATTCAAGGTTTTTCCGACCGTTTCGCCTTGCTCGACCGCTTGTTTCGGAGTTTTGTTGACCGCAACGAACACGAAAAACGTCTGCGCGAGCAGGACGATTCCCAAAAAACCGCCGAGCGCGTAGAGATAATTCAACTTTCGATAAGGTTTATCGTCGTCGAGATTGAGCAGCATGATGACGAAGATCACCAAAACCATAATCGCGCCCGCGTAAATTAAAATCTGGACGGCGGCGATGAACGGCGCGGCAAGCGTCACGTAAATGCACGACAGCGCAACGAAAACACCGATCAGCGAAACCGCGCTGTAAAGCGGATTGCGGTGATAAACGCAAGAAAGCGCACACGCGATCGCGAGTCCGGCGAAAACAAAAAATAGAATACTGATAGCCATTTTTTTAGGGATGAGGGATGAGGGATGAGGGATGAATTTCGGAAAGTTTTTCACTCTCCACTCTCCACTCTTCACTCTCCGCTCAATCAATTAACCGTTCAAAAAATACACGACGATGATCGTCAAAATCACATTTATCAATGCCAGCGGCAAAAGAAATTTCCAGCCGAAGCTCATCAATTGGTCGAAACGAAAACGCGGCAGCGTTCCGCGAATCCAGATATAAAGAAACAAAAATCCGCAGATCTTCGCCATAAAGCCTAAAATACTGAAAGCGGCGTAGGGAATCGAGCCGACCGCAAAAATATGGCTCAAACCCGGAATATACCAGCCGCCCAAAAAGAGGGTCGTGCCCATCACCGAAACGGTGAACATATTGATATATTCAGCCATGAAAAAGAGCGCGAATTTGAGTGCGGAATATTCCGTGTGAAAACCGGCGACGAGTTCGGTTTCGGCTTCCGGTAAATCAAAAGGTACACGGTTCGTTTCGGCAAAAGCGGCAATCAGAAAAACGATAAACCCGATGAATTGCGGGACGATATACCATCTCGACCACCACGGCGCATGAGTCTGCGCCTCGATGATTCCGCCGAGATCAAGCGTTCCGGCGAGCATCACGACGCCGAGCACCGAAGCGCCCATTGCGAGTTCGTAAGAGATCATCTGCGCCGACGAACGAAGTCCGCCCATCAAAGAGTATTTGTTGTTTGACGACCAGCCCGCAAGCGCGATGCCGTAAACTCCGACCGACGTGATCCCGAGAACATACAACACGCCGACATCGATCCGCGCGACGATCAAAGGCAGTGCCTTGATGCCTTCGCCCAAACCGTAGGGCAGAAAACTCCAGTCGATCGAGGTGATCGTCGGACCGAACGGATAGATCGCCATCGGCATCATCGCGCAGGTCACGGCAACGAGCGGCGCCAGAAAATAAATAAATTTCGTGGATTTGTCGGGCGTCAGATCTTCTTTGAAAATAAATTTGAGCAGATCTGCAAAAGGCTGCATAATTCCCCACGGACCGACGCGATTCGGTCCGATCCGCCCCTGGATCCACCCCAGCACTTTTCGTTCCGCCAACACCGTGTAGGCAACAACACCCATCACGACTCCAAAAACAATCGTCAGTCCAACGATGTAAACCAAGAACGGGAAAACTGTTTTTACAATTTGTTCCATATCGAACTAAAAAATTAATAATCGGTTTTTAAATTTACTCTGTCGCTGGCACCGACCGCTTCGGCGAATTCTCCGGCACGCGCCGTTCCGTCCGGACTAAATTGGATGAGCGGCGAAACGAGTAGATTTTCAGGTTTCGGATTGCCGTTTGCGAGCAGATGAAACTGCGCCGTTTTGCTTGTCAGCGTCGTCAAACGATGCAGTTTATGCCCGACGCGCGGAGTTTTCGTAATTTTTGCCGCTTCCGCCGAAAGTTTGTCCGCATTTGATTTCAATGCGTCCAATTCCTTCGACAAATCCTTTTTCGCTTGAATGGCGTGGTTGACCTGAACCGGATCTGATTCATCCTTCAAATGCGGATAGCGCAAGCCTTCATAAGCCTGAATTGCGTCAGCAATCGCCTTGAAAACCATCGTTGCCGAGAAATTATAACCAAAATCCGCGCCCATTTCACGTGCGATCAGCGATGTCATTACCCAATCGGATTTTGCCTGATGAATCGGGTCAATTGCTTGGCGAACGCGCTGCACAAAACCCATATTATTCGTATAGGTTCCGTCAATTTCGGCAAAACTCGCCGCCGGCAAAACAACGTCCGCATAGTCGGTCGTTGCCGTTAAAAAAAGTTCCTGCACGACGACAAAATCTTTGTTTGCTAAAGCCACAGCGTCAGATTCCTGCAAACTTCCGCCAATCAACAACGCCTTCGAACTCTTCAAAACTTCCGACAGAGATTTTTTGCCCGCCATCATATCGTTGGCGCCGACCGAATTGTTATGACGCGGCAACGGATGAAACAAAACCTTGCGGGTTTCATTTGCGAAAATATCAGCCGAATTTGCCAGAATCGCTTGCGACTCAGCTGATAAATCACCGCCGAACATGACCACAAAATCGCCTGTCGTATCATTGATCGTTTTTCTCAGACTTTCTATCTCGTCTTTTTTAACGCCGAGTTTTTTAGCCGATTCTTTGTCGTTTTTCTTGTCGGCTAAAGCCAGCACAAAAGCGTTGTAAGAATTCGGATTGACGTGTAAAAATTGGGATGCTTGCTTCGCAAGACGAATCGGCACGCTGTTGACGATAATTAATTTCGCGCCGCTGTTGCGCACCGCTTGACGGATTTGTTTCGCCGTAAAAGATTGCTCTTCTTCGGGTTCGCCGCCAATTAGAAGAATCGTTTTGGCATAGCGGATTTCTTTGTGTGTCGCGAGTGGTGCCGACAAATTATCAAAAAACGGTGCTAAATCGTATGAATCAGAAACCGCGTAATTGTCTGAACCGGCAACTTCCGTAGCAAATCTTTTGAGCGTGAAGATAGCCTCGTTCGTTAAACGTGACGAAGCGACCACGCCCGTGTTTTTTCCGCTTTCTTTAAACTTTTCGGCAATCAACGCGATCGCCGCGTCCCAGGTTGCGGGAATCAGTTTGCCGCCTTTTTTGTAACGGATCAAAGGCGTTTTGATGCGGTCGGCGTGATTTATAAATCCGTGTCCGAAACGCGCTTTGACATCAAGAAATTCGCCGTTCAAACCGTTGACATAACGGTCGCGGGCGACAATTCGATGAACAAGTCCACCGCGTGAACCGAGGCTGATCTGCATTCCGTCCGAGCCGTAAACGTCGGTTGAAATCGTCTGGTCAAGTTCCCACGGACGAGTTTCGTGGCGATAAGTTCCGTCAAGCAGCGTTCCGGTCGGACAAACCTCAATACAGTTTCCGCATTGCGAACAATTGAGCCAACCGCCGTAAGTTCCGATGACCGTGTTGACTCCGCGATTTCCGGCTTCGATGGCATCTTCGTCCATCCATTCGTCGCAAACCCGCGTGCAACGTTTGCATAAAATACAGCGTTGCGGGTCGTTGGCGACAATCGGCGACAGATATTTTTCGGGTTGGGCGTTTTTCTTTTCGGTGAAACGCTCTTCGACATCGCCCCAATCGAATATCACTTCCTGCAATTCACACTCGCCGCCACGGTCGCAAACAGGGCAATCAAGCGGGTGATTTGCCAAGAGAAATTCGCCCATCGAGCGCTGCGCTTTTTCGATTTCTTCGCTCTCGGTCGTGACAATCATCCCGTCAGTGCAGATGATCGTGCAGGAAGTTTGCAGTTTCGGCATTTTTTCAATGCGAACCAGACACATCCGACACGACGCTTGAAGCGCAAGGTCTTTGTAATAACAAAATGACGGAATTCCGAAGCCTTTTTCGTGGCACACGTCAATCAGACGCGCACCTTTTTCGACCTCGAAATCCTGTTCGTTAATCCTAACTTTGATAAGTTCTGACATTATTTAACTTTTGTAATTGCCTGATGAGGATGAGCCGGATTCGGAATTACTTTTTGATTTGCACAATCAATGTGCAAATCAAGTTTCTCCAAAATCGTTTGCCCAATCAAAACCTCATCGCCTAAAACTAATGCTTCGTCGTTTGTTGCCCGATTATTTATTTCAACAACAATCGCTTCGGTTACAGGAACGATTTTGGTGCGTCCGTCTGCATATTCAACGCCTCTCTGACGCGGTGCTTGTAAACCAAGCGCGGTCATAACATCGTGCGGAATAACGGTTTGAACCGCGCCGGTGTCAACCATCGCATCAGCCTCATAGATGCGAACTTCCGATTCTTCTATCTTTCCACGTCGTGCTAATGCTTCATCGGTTGCATTGGTCAATTTCACTGTAACTCGAACTTCGCCCATAATTTATTCTTCCGATTTGGCTACAGCGGTTTCTTTTGTGTTGGCGGCATCTTTCTTTTTGTATTTCGGACGCGTTTTGCCGTAGCTTCCCGCAAAGATCTTTCCGCGCCGTGTTCTTTTATCACCTCTACCCATAATTATTTACCTCTTTTAAAATTTACTAAACATTAGCGGTAATATCATTACCGTTTGTCTTGTTAACAAGCCATTTTTTGAAATCTTCGGGAAATCGTTTGATCGCGCTTTGAATCGGCCACGCGGCTGCGTCGCCAAGCGGGCAAAACGATTTTCCTTCGATGTTGTCGCAAATATCGAGCAGCAATTGGGCATCTTCCGGCCGCCCGCCGCCCGCCGAAATGCGGTTGAAAATTTTCACGAGCCAATCCGTACCTTCGCGGCACGGCGTGCACCAGCCGCACGATTCGTGTTTGTAAAAT
This sequence comes from Acidobacteriota bacterium, assembly GCA_031431735.1. Classification (GTDB taxonomy): domain Bacteria; phylum Acidobacteriota; class Blastocatellia; order Pyrinomonadales; family Pyrinomonadaceae; genus JAFDVJ01. The sequence continues at coordinate 20,353 of JANPDZ010000590.1, forward strand.
TCGGTCAGGTTTTTCGTTGATTCCATCACGTCAACGGTTTCGTCCATGACGATAAATCCGCCCGAACCGACCATCGAACCGCCCGTCACCAAACCTTCATAGTCAAGAGTAACATTTTTCCCGATGATCTGTTCGGCGTTCATAATGTAAACGCTTGATCCGCCGGGAATGACCGCTTTCAATTTCTTATCCGGGCGCAGCATTCCGCCGCAGTCTTCCATAATGAACTTTTCCAAATCCTTGTAGCCCATCGGAAGCTCGTAAACGCCCGGTTTTTTGACGTGTCCCGAAACTGACCAGAGTTTTGTGCCGCCCGATTTTTCAGTTCCGAGATCGCGCCATGCAATTCCGCCCATTTCGATGATCTGCGGAACGCTCGTCAAGGTTTCGACATTGTTGACGACCGTCGGGCAGGCATAAACGCCCTCGATCGCCGGAAAAGGCGGTTTCATCCGCGGATGTCCGCGAAAACCTTCGAGACTCGATAAAAGCGCGGTTTCTTCACCGCAAATATACGCGCCCGCGCCGGTGTGCGTATAGACTTCGCACGAAAAACCGGAACCTAAAATGTTTTTGCCGACGAGATTCGCGGCTCGCGCTTCCTCGATGGCTTTCTCCATGATGTCAATCAAATAATTGTATTCGCCGCGATAATAAATGTAACAAGTCTCGACGCCGAGCGCGAAAGCTCCGATCAGCATTCCTTCGATCAGCGAATGCGGGTCGCGTTCGAGCAGGTAACGGTCTTTGAACGTTCCCGGCTCGGATTCATCCGCGTTGCAGACAATGTATTTCGGCTTCGGCGATTGGCGCGGCACAAACGACCATTTCATTCCGGTCGGAAAACCCGCGCCGCCGCGTCCGCGCAGTGCCGACGCTTTGACTTCGTTAATAATATCGTCCGACGACATATTCATCGCCTTTTTCAACGATTTATAGCCGCCCGTTTCCTCATAAACCTTCAGCGTATGCCCGTCTTTAATGTGCATTCGCTTGAGTTGCAGGGGTTCACATCCGATTGCTTTGATTTCCATATTAACTTTGTAATTTAGCCAACCAATTATTCAAATCTGCCGGCGTTTCCAAATCGAAAATTGCTTCCGCCAAATTTTCGGCCTGTTCGACTGAAAGTTCGTTGACGCTTTCTTCGGTTTGCGCGTCAATTTCGCCAAAGCGTTTGGGTAACAGTCTTAACAGCATCTTGCGAATTTCTTCTTCGCGTCCTTGCCGCACACCTCTGCCGAGAATTTCCTGATACATTGATGTTTGAGCGATTATTTCCAACATTTTTCCTCCAAAAATCCGTAATGTCGTTTCTTTGCCGAAAAACGCTTCGGTAAAAAGTGCGAGAGCGAATTCGAGTTCATCCGCTATTTTAGTCAATTGCATTTCGGTAAAAGTTTCGGCATTTACGACGCAACCTCTACTTCGCGCACATCAGCATTTTTTATTTGCTCGTTCAAAACAAACAAATAATCTTCAATCGCATCTTTAATATTTCCCAACGCTTCGTCTTCGGTTTCGCCTTGCGACCAGCAACCCGGCAATGCCGGACACGAAACGCTGTAACCTTCTTCACTTTTTTGTAAAACTACTTTGTAAAGCATTTCTATTTTATCAACCTATCGTAATCCGCGTGCGAGCCAATCCAGAACCAGACAATTCCTTTCTTTTTATTAAACCGGGCGTGCGATAATGTTTGCCGACGCGCACCGACCAAAGATTTCCGATTTGCTTAAAATGCAAAGACGGATGTTTCGGATCGGCTTTCAACAACTCAAAATTTTTGTCTGCCAAATCGCGCACGTTTTGCGGCAATGTTTTGTAACACGCCCAAAACTTCGGCGAAGCAAAATGCCTCATAACGGCTGATAATTTCCTTCGGCAAAATCTTTTTCCGCTTCGTCTATCAGACTTTTTAATTTACCGTTTTGCGAATCTTCGGCAATTTGCTTATCCCAAATCTTTGCTTCAAATTCCGCAAACCATTCGGACAATGCAGAAACTTCGTTTGACGGAAGTTTCTCGATAGCTTTTTCAATCTCGGCGACGGTCATACTCATAAACTCTTTCCTATTCTTTAATTCGACAGACCAAACATTTTCTCAAAAAGTTCTTTGGCGCGTTTTTCTCCTTCTTCGGTGACGGCGACCGATTTGGCTTTGCCTTTCGGTTCGCTGATAAAACCTTTTTCGTGCAACCTGTCCATCGTGTCCCAATCGAAACTTTTCCACGCACGAACACCATATCTGTCTTTTTCCATCACCAGCCAAAGCAGCGCAAGTGTCGCTTCATCAACCTTGTTTTCATCAAATTTCATTGATTTACGCTTGCTTTATTTTACTTCGGTTTTACTTCACTGCAACATTCCGTTTTGGGTGTCACCGTAGGTAAATATTTGACCCGTAAATACATCACAGCCTGAACGTTTGGTTCAAGCGTGCCCGGGTTAATTGTCAAATCAAAATCTTTGCCGTCAAATCCGCTGTAAAAGGAAGTCGAGGCTTTGGCTTTTTGAACGACCTTTTTAAAGCCCTGCGTATTGCCTGCTTCATAAGCAGTATAATCCTGATAAAGCTCGTCGGGCGAATAGGTTCTGAACTTTTCCGCGACCACCCCGACGATTTTCAAAGCGATTCCCAAACTTGCGTAATTCTGCTCTTTGTTCTTAATGATCTTCGTTGCTTCCGTCAGCATTTTCGATTTGATCTGCGAAAAATCGTTGACGATAAAGTCAATTTTTATCAAGTCATAAATTCCCGCCGCGTTTGCCGCGTTGGTGATCTGCCTCAGCAAATTTCGGTCTTTATATCGAATCAAAAGATTTTTTGCGGTTTTATAACCTTTCAATTTTTCGGTCGCCGTTTTACCCGAAGAATCAAACTCGTAATACGGAGCCTGATTGATAAAATCCGTAAACGTTTCGGTCAGACCGAGTGCCGTTAATTTCGATTTCAACGCGTCTATTTTCGTATCAACCACTTGTTCGCTTTTCAAACTCGATTCGCCGTCGCCTTGAATCCCGAAGGATGCCACATATTCGTCCGCCTTGATGTTCATCAAAACGGTTGATTCAAGAAAATAAATCTCCGTCACATCTTTTGTTAATTCGACTCCCGACAGATCTCCGGTTGCCAGAGTGGGTTTTGTTTCGACATTTCCATACGTTGAAGCATTGGAACGTTCCTGCGCAAAGCACGCTAAATTGACAAAGAACAATAAACCTAACATTAAACACGCTTTTTTCATATTTTTACCTCTTTTGGATTTGGATTTAGACCGCCGGGAAGAGTTGACGGTTTTTTGAACTGCTTTTCCAAATCTGATGCACTAAGTCGTGCAAAAGTGGTTTTTACGACGAAAATTAATAACAAGCGTCTTAAATTTCAAAACTAATCTAACGAATCCAAAATCTTATCAACCTTTTCGGTCGTCAGATCTTCGTGATAATCGAAACCGATCTGCATCATCGGCGCCGTGCCGCAACTTCCTAAACATTCAACAAGTGAAACCGTAAATTTTCCGTCTTCGGTCGTTTCGCCGGCGTGAATTCCCAGACGATTGCAAACGTGTTCGGTAATTTCCGGCTCGCCCATAATCTTGCACGAGAGCGTTTTGCAGATTTGCAGGTGATGCTTGCCAACGGGACGCAAATTGAACATCGAATAAAACGTCGCCGTTTCCCAAACGTCCGTCACTTCAAGCCCAAGAAACTTCGCCAGAAAATTGACACCCGCGTTATCAATCCAACCGCGTTCGCGCTGAACGACGAGCAGAAGAAGCGGGATCAACGCCGAACGCTTTCGGTCTGCCGGATATTTGACCAAATGCGATTCCATTTCCGCGACCGTCTCGGGCGAAAACTCCGCCACTTCGTCCGATACTAAAACTTGATTCGTAAAATCTGTTGCTAATGCTGATGCCATAAATTTTTTTAGTGAATATCGCTTTGTAATTCAGCCACTTCGCCTTCTAATTGCGTAATCCTTTTATTGTCTTTGATAGCCATTACAGCGACATCATTAAATTGACCTTTAATGACTCGAACATCCGATTTAATTTCGGATACATCCTTTTCGAGTCCGTCAAATCTAGTTTCGAGTCCGTCAAATCTAGTTTCGAGTCCGTCAAATCTAGTTTCGAGTCCGTCAAATCTAGTTTCGAGT
>JANPDZ010000591.1:0-3749 GCA_031431735.1 Acidobacteriota bacterium
TTTCAGGGCTTAAAAATTTGCTGTCCGCCACCCAACGCTCCGCGTTGGGCTATTATATTTCGCCTCTTCGAGGCTGAGAACAAGCTTTTTAGACTTGTGTAGATACTAATGCCATTTATGGCGTGGTTGGCAATTCGAGCAAATTTGCAGGGCGTTTTAACGTCCTTTAAAAAGGCTTGAGCCGTATAATTACAAAAGCTAAAGCCGCAAGAAAAGGACGTTAAAACGCCCTTTGTCATTGTATTATCGCTCAACCACGCCATAAATGGACGTGGCTAATCGCCGCGAAGCGCGGAAAGCCGCCTAAATGCGGCTGAAACCAAAACTGCGTAACCTCGATAAATTTTACCTTCCACCTTTTACCTAATAACATTTACCTTATAAAATGTAATTTATGGCTTTACTCAAAATAGTTCATTATCCCGAACCGGTTTTGCTCGCGGTCGGCAAACCGGTCGGCGAAGCCGAATTTAACGACGAACTCAAAAAACTCGTCGAAAATATGTTTGAGACCATGTATGATGCGCAAGGCGTTGGGCTGGCCGCACCGCAAGTCGGCGTTTCAAAACGACTTTTTGTAATGAGTGTGCCGCTTGAAAAAGGCGAAAATAATCCGATTGCATTAATTAATCCCGAAATAATCACACAGGAAGGCGAACAAATCGGCGATGAAGGTTGTTTGTCGTTTCCGGGCATTTATACCAAGGTAAAACGCGAAGTTCGTACCGTCGTGCGATATCAGGATATTTTCGGAAATGAACAGGAATTAGACTGCACGGATCTGTCGGCGCGTTGCGTCCTTCACGAAACCGATCATTGCGACGGAATAATTTTTCTTGACAGAATGACCACTTTAAAAAGAGAATTAGCAAAACGAAAAATAAAAAAATTACAAAAAACGGGAAAGTGGGATTAAAACTTTTCTAAGCCAACAAGAAAAAAATGCAAGCAAGACAATTATTATATGAAAAAATCGAACAACTGCCGCCGCAGAAAATTGCAGAAGTGATAGATTTTGTGGATTTTCTGGCAGAGCGCGAGGAAAGAAAACTTGTTGAATCGGCGACAAAACTTTCTGAAGAAGCGTTCGGAAAAATTTGGGACAACGACGAGGATTCGGTTTATGACGAATTATAATTTCGGAGATGTTGTTCTCGTTCCTTTTCCATTTACCGACCAAAGAGGAACAAAAAAGCGTCCGGCGGTTATCGTAAGCTCAAACTTTTATAATGTTTCATTACCCGATGTTGTTTTGATGGCAATTACGAGTCAGGTCAAACAAAAATTGAAAGCCGGTGAACTTGAAATAACCGAGTGGCAAAGGGCCAAATTGCTAAAACCTTCAGTAATTAAGCCAATTTTTACGACGATTGAAAGGCATTTGATATTACGCAAACTAGGAAAATTGGAAAATGAGGACGCACAGAATTTACGAAACTTGCTACAAAATTTAATGGGTTGAAAACTGAGATAACAAATTACAAAAAACGGGAAAGTGGGATTAATTTATGGGAATTGAAGAAACAAAATTGACGACCGAGGTCGGTTCGACCATCGAATTGAACAAATATTTAAAGGTTGGTTGGGTTTTGATTTTGAGTTACGTCAAACATTCAAGCGACACTCAGCAGCCGCGATTTGTTTTGGCCTGGCAAACGGATGAAAACCCGGTTCGCCCCGAACTTCTTGATGAATGGGAACTTCACGAACTTGATCGCAACAAAAATCCATAAAGTGCTTTTAATATTTGAAAAAAAGTTAAAATAACCGACATTAAGGAACATGTAAAAAATAACTTATAAAGGTTTACAATCTGTTCTGAGTTCACGCTTCAGCGTGTTTCCGCGAGGCGCAAGCGCGGCGGAATGCAAAGTGCGTTCCGCGTTTGAACTCAAAACGTAGTGTTACAAGTTACTTTTTACTAAGCAGATAAAATGTCCAAAGTATCAGTAAAATCTCCATTGCTTTTAGATGGAAATTGAAAATTTAAACAGACTCTTAACCAAATTGCGAAAAATTTATGAGGAGATGGAATAAAAATTTATGAAAAATCTAAAGCGAATAATTTTACTTTTGACTTGTCTGACAATTGTTGTGCCTTTTGTTCACGGACAGGAAACACAAACTGTTCTGAAACCAAATCAAAAAATTACATTTTCATTAGACCAAATCATTTCACTTCTACGCCTTTTTGTTGTAGGATACAATCACAAATAACAAAAAAGAGTGCCTTTTACGAAAAAAAGTTTCGGGTTTTCAGTTAGCAGAATGCCTCGCTGTCGCGAAAAAAAGAAACAAACATATTTCAAAAGGAGAAATTTACAATGTCTTGGATTCAATCCGCTATTTGCCGTTGTGTCTTTTTTAGTTTGTTGATTTTGGCCGCTAATTCGTCAACGCAGGCTCAATCAACCATCTTCAATGTTCCGTCAACCGATGTCGTCGGGGAAAAACTTTTCTATGTCGAAGCCGATTTTATCGCTCATTTCGATAAATTTGAAAAAGGCGGTTTTCAATCGTTTGGCTATCGAACAGTTTACGGTGTCCGAAGAAAACTCGAAGTCGGTGTGAACTTTTTTTACACGCGCAACGGCAGTACTTCGCCGAAAGAACTACAGCCAAACATTAAATGGAAGGTTTACGAAAAGGAAAAATACGGCATCGCGGTTTCGACCGGCGCACAGTTTTTTGTTCCGCTCAATAAATCGGCCGGAAGGCGCACGTTCGGAATGTTTTATTCAAATGCCAGCAAAATTATCAAAAAAACGGGCGAAACGCGCCTGACAGGCGGATTTTATACCGTGGTCGGTGCAGCAAAAGGTTTCGGCACAAAAAACGGCGCGATCGTCGGCATCGAACAACCGATCGTGGGCAAACTGAGTTTCACCGCCGATTGGTATAGCGGCAAAAACCGCTTCGGTTACTCGACCGCCGGATTAAGTTATTCATTTGCCAAAAGACAATTTTTTCAATTTGGTTACAACTTCGGAAATTCCGGCCGCGCCAACAACGCTTTTTCGGCTTTTTATGGCTTCACTTACTAAAATCAATTTCAATGGGTTAAAATAGATTTTGAAATTGATTGAAAATTTATGCCGCCGAAGATCGAACAATTGATTGCCGAACTTGAACGCAATGGTTTTACAAATCGCGGCGGAAAAGGAAGTTATCGAAATTATGGGCATCCGCTGTGTTCAAAAATCGTGACAATCTCGGGAAAGTCGGTAAACGACGCGAAGAAATTTCAAATCAAACAAGTGAAAGAAGCCATTGAAGAAGTAAAAAGCAAATGAGGAAAGATTCTGACCTTTATAAAAAAGTAGTTTATTGGAGCGACGAAGATAATTGCTTTATCGGAATATGTCCCGAACTGATGTATGGCGGCGTTCATGGCGACGATGCTTTGAAGGTTTTTATCGAATTGAATCAAGCGGTTGAAGAAGTTATTCAGATTTTCAAAGAAGACGGAAAGCCTTTGCCCGCGCCGAAAGAAGTAGTTTTTGAAACGGGTTAAAATGGAATTGTTTGGTAAAGAAATAAAATATGTCGATAAAAGACTAGTATCTGCAACCTTAGATAATTACCAACTCTCTGAACATTAATTATGTGTAGCTGATTAGGTCTTTGGTTTTTGGTTTTATTTAATGTCAACCCTTTGATTTTCAATCGAGACACTGAAAAATAAGCGGATTGGTGAGAAATTCAAAAGCCAATCGGCAATTTCTTTCAAAAACCAAAAACCAAAAACC
>JANPDZ010000592.1:0-2965 GCA_031431735.1 Acidobacteriota bacterium
GAAAAGTCATTTTTAGCAGTTTTGGGGCTTAAAATTGACTTTTACCATTTTTGAGATTCTTTGTTTTCAATAACTTACAAAACTACAAATTCAGCGATTGAACGATTTTTCTATCAAACAAGGGTTTTCGGAGTGGACTCATCATTTATTTATTTATTTTTCAAAATGAGAATTGCTGACAAAACGCCTACGCCTGCGCCCACAAATTGCGCCAAAATATAAAACAGCACGTCCCAACCTTTAACTTTTCCGAGCCGCCAAAATGTAAATGTAATCGACGGATTGATATGTGCGCCCGAACGCTTGCCCCACGGCGAGCAGATTATTCCGATCGCTGTCGTTCCCATCGCGACGCCCATTAAGACATTGCGAAGCATTGGATCTAATGAGATCAGCGGCGAATTCGGATTAAACAAAACGACGCCGAACGCGCACGCCGAAACCATAAACGCGCCCAAGCCCCACGCTTCGATCAAATATTCCTGCCAGTGATTTTTAATTGCTTCCAACATGCGCGTTTCCTGACAATAAAAATCATTGTGGATATACTTTTTATTCCAAAATAAATTTGTAGTTTTGCGGAATCGGCGTAAAATCAACCTAAAGCGGAGTAATAAAATTATGGATGTATATTTTTTGATCTTTTCGTTATTTTTCCCGCGAATCGTGTTGCTCGTTTATTTGTTTTTAAATCATTATCCGCAGAATGCCGTCCCGCAATGGGCAGACATTCTGCTTGGAGTATTCGCGCCGCGCGTGCTGATCTTGATTTACATTTATCAAAATATGGGCGCAGATAATGTTTGGTTCGTCGCGCATCTGGCTGTCATGATCCTGACCTATTTCGGCGGCGGTCGGGAAGCCCGGCGCAGAAGACGAAAAGAGTAAATCATCTGCCCACGAAATACACGAAAGGCACGAAATAAAATAAAAACTTTTAAGATTTTATTTTTTCGTATGTTTCGTGTGTTTCGTGGGCAAATTGTTTATTCGACAATCAAAATCGAATGAAATCCGCCGAAGCCGTCTTCTTCTTTGAGTCCGTGGCTGGTGTCTTCCGTCCAGTGCTCGCCGTTTACCAAAAATTTATAGCGGTATTTTCCGCTCGGCTGACAACTTATGACGGCTCGCCAAACGCCGTCAGCGCATTTCGCAAATTGCGTTTCGCCCGGTTTCCAATCGTTAAAATCGCCGGTCAAAAAGACGTTTTCGACCGAATCGTCGTGATAATGAAAGACGATTTTTCCGCTTTCGATGCGCGGCGGCGCGAAGTTTTCCGATCTCAGAAAATGCGTTTCGCGCTCTGCTTCGGCGATCGCGAGATTTGCGTTTAAAACGCCGTAACCTTGCCGAATTCGTGGCTGATGGCTGAGTTTTTGGGCGGTCGAGATCAGAATGTTTTTGACTGCGAGCGGTGTCAGCGCAGGATTTGCTTCAAGCATTTGCGCGATGACCGAAGCCGTTATTGGCGCGGCCAAACTCGTGCCGTCAACGTGTTTGTAATGCGTTGCGACAACTTTGAGTTCCTGTAATTTTTCTTCAATCGCAATCCGTGCCGAATCGCTGCTGTGAAAGCGGATGTAATCGGGCAAATCGGCTTTTTGCCAATATTCATCGAGCAACAGACGAAAGGCATATTCGGGTGCGCCTTCCAGTAGCGAAAGCCTTTCGGCAATTACATAATCCTCTGTTTCGGGCAGAATCGGCGCGGCGACAAACATTGCGGGCGCGATGATCTCGGGTTTGACAAGACCGTCAATCGTCGTTCCGAAATTTGAATGATAAAGTTCAAAAGTATCGTCTGAAAATTGATTTTCGTCCGAAAAACCGCCGACCGTAATGACCGACGGACAATTTGCGGGCGGAATTACAGGTGAACCGGAAGAATTTCCCGCCGCGACTGTGATCGAAACGCCTTGTTTTATCAATTCTTCGGATATGTCTGCCTGCATTGTGATTGATTGGGTCAAAAGTGTCATATTTTTCGGGGAAGATCAGACCGTCAACCGTTTTGTAAGTGTATATGATGTGCGTAAAAGGTCCGAGCGATTTTTCTGCTTTCGGCAACCCGATGAGGTCTAAAAACGCGCCGTTGGTAATGTTGTAAACGATGCCTTTGAGCAGATGCGTTTCGGGATGAATATACAAAGTATAGTATTGATACGGCGATTTTTTGCTTTCCTTTTTGAAGGTCATTTTTACAACATTGTAAAGAATCGTTTCGTTACCGAGCTTTGCTTTCGGCAATTCTTCCAAAACAGCTTCGCTTTTCTGAGTCAGCCACGGCAGAGCCAAAATGTAATAAATCGCGTTGACATTAACGCTCGGCGGATTGCCAAGCTGCCAATTTTGGGTCCAGGATTTCGTGCCGTCGCTCGTTAATTTTCCATCAAACGCCAGCCAATCGTGATAAGTTCTTTCGGTTTTGATTTCGGTTGTTTCGCGGTTCACGCAAAATTCGGTTGCAAGCGGTTCGCCAAAAACCAAAATATGCGTAAAAGCGAGAGTCGGCGAACTGTTCCATTTCTGCATTCCGCCGTGCGCCTTGAGCATTTGTTCGATAATTATTTTCGTATTTGCCGATTTGTAAGTCGGTGCTTCGGTCGAAAATAAAGATGTTTCTTCCGAATAACCGCCACCACACGCTTTTTTGTAAAATTCGGCGAGGGCGACTTGTTTTTTGGCTTCTTCCGTTTGATTTTGTCCAAAACAAATGGTCGAAATGATTAGTAAAATCAGTAATTGAATTGCGTATTTCATAATTTATTGAATTTTTGATAATTAGTCGTTCCTTAAAAAGTCTGTTAAAACCTAAATATTTGGTCAATACTTAGCTTGGCTTTCAAATTCGGATTTTCCCGAAACGCTAAACTATGTGTGTTCAATAAGTTACATTTTTCATAAAATCGCTAAAAACCAAATTTCAGGCGTTTTTTGTGAAAATGAAAAATTCATCGTTTTGAAA
>JANPDZ010000593.1:0-2367 GCA_031431735.1 Acidobacteriota bacterium
GCCTAAAGGCGGGACTCAAAACTTTTTTTCCTATCAAATTCTCCAATCTCGCAAAATTGTCTGTTGAAGTGAATTGAAACGCAAAATTTGCGAAAAATTGAGGAGATAAAAACGATGAAAAAATTTATTAATACGGCGTTATTACTCGGTTTGATTGTGTTCGTTATCGGCACGATAAATGTTTTGGCGGGAACGGCTTCGGCTTCGGCAACGGCCTCGAATGCGGGTGGCGAGGATTGTGGAAAAATTTCCAAAAAGAAAGGTCAAAATACAGGTGCGATGACGGTCGGGACTGTCACGGTCAATGGTGGTCCGCCTTTGACATTGGGAACAGATTATGTTGTTGAAAACAACGGAAGCACGCGTCCCGTGATTAAGTTCACCTCTCCTTTGCCGGCAAATGCCAACGTGAATGTGACGCTTTCAACGAAATTGGGAGGAAGATTTGACGTGATTTTGACTTTGACCAAGTGCTGAAAGTTGGACAACACAGATTAGCCGCAAAACAAGCGAAACTATCCAGAGAAAAGCAGTTTCGCTTGTGCTTATTTTGTTTTGCGTTCTATTCGCTTAATCGCCGCAAATCAATTTTGGAGTATTGTAAAATGAAAATTATTACTTTGATGGTCGTTCTTGCATCGGCATCATTCATTCACGGGCAGACGTTTGATTGGGCAATCACATCGCAGGGCGAACAGGTTAACGAAGGAAACGCCGTTTGTCTGGACGCAGAAGGTAACAGCTATGTGACGGGCAGTTTTTCGAGTCCGAAATTTGCGCTTGGCGGTTTTACGTTGACAAATACAACGCCTGTTCCGACAAATCCTTTGAAAACCGATATGTTCGTCGCCAAAATTGATGCCGCAGGCAAAGTTGTTTGGGCGATTCAATCAAATGGAACCGGCGACGAAAAAGGCGTTGATATTGCTTGTGATAAAACCGGACATATCGTGGTTGCCGGAGTTTTTAAAGGTGCGAGCGCGACATTCGGAACGACTGAGTTGAAGCATTCCGGCAGAGATTCATTTAGAACTTTCATTATGCGAATCAACTCGCTCGGAAAAATTCAATGGGTTCAGCGTGCCGGCGGAGCACGTGGAGGTCCCGCTTATGTTTATTCGGCTTCCTGCGGTCCAGACGGGGAAATTTATATCACGGGTTTATTCACGGGCGCAGTAAATTTCGGCGGCTACGAATACAAATCGAAAAACGGCAATAATTCGGCGGTGTTCGTTGCCAAATATCTTTCAAACGGCGAACTGAAATGGTTCGAGCAAATCTACGGCAAGAGCGGCGGCGGACAGAACAGCACCCAAGTCGGCAAAGCAATTTTTGCGACGAGCGATTCAAGATTCGTTTATGTCGCGGGTTGGTTTCGCGGCACTGCGACATTCGGTGACAGCGAAATCACAAGCAACTCCGAGCCCTCGCCAATGGGACAGCATCTCAACATTTTCATCACCAAATATGATTCGGACGGGCGCGGAATCTGGACAAAAAGTATCGGCGTCAAGCAGGTGAGTTTGAGTCCTGAACCGGAAATCACCGACATAGTTGCCGATAATCAGGGAAGCAGTTACGTCACCGGATATTTTCCCGGCATTCTGATTTTTGGCAAGGAAGAGATGAAAACTTTTCCCTCAAGAGGCAAAGGCTATAACCGCGACATTTTTCTTGCAAAATATGACGGCGACGGAAATCATCTCTGGCACAAAAGCGCGGGCGGTTCGGAAGCGGACGAATCTAATTCCATCGCTCTGACTCCGAACGGTGTCATGATTACCGGAACGATTTCGTGGGGCGATGTGAAATTCGGGGAAATTTCGCTCTCGCCCGGTTTTCCGAATTTGTTTGTTGCCAACTACAACACCGACGGAAAATGTCTGTGGGCAATTGGAAACAAAACAGCTGTCGGAGGCAAAACAGGCATTTCCAGCAAAGGCAACGGAATTGCAACTGACGGAAAAAACACGGTCGTTACCGGACAATATCTCGGAAACGAAATGACATTCGGCAAAATCTCGCTGAAAAGCACCGGCTCAGGAAATTTCTTTGCGGCGCGGATAAAGTAAAAGGAATTTTATGTTGAAAATTAAGAAAAATTACATTTCGCTACTTATTGCTTTGGTTGCAGTTTTCATTATCTTTTTCTCGACGACGGATTCATTCGGGCAAAAAGGCGGCAAAGGTCGTTATCGGAAAGTTGCGCTCACGAAAGGTGCGAAGAAAAATGGCTATACCGTTACTGACTCGACTTTAGACAAAATCAAGATTTCATCAAACAAACCTAAAGATAAAAATAGCTGATTTTTGCAAATCAGCTACTATTAAGTTTTTTTAGTTTTGTGCAAAAAAAAACCTTAATGA
>JANPDZ010000594.1:0-9774 GCA_031431735.1 Acidobacteriota bacterium
TGAACCAAGAACTAATTTTCAAAGAACTACAAGTTAAAAATTACTTGCTAAATTGGCGAGAAAGTAGAAATGTGTCTAGTTTTGACTTGACACCGAAGCCGTCTTTATAGATGCGCTCCAGTCCTTAAAACTCATTACTGACGCATTACAATTTTCAATTGCTGACAAACATCGTTCCCGTTCCTTCGTTCGTGAAAACTTCCGAAAGCAGGGCGTTTCTTTTTGTTCCGCTGATAATATGAGCCGATTTTACGCCGCTTTTGAGTAGTGCCATCAGACTTTGAAGTTTGGGAATCATTCCGCCGGTTACTTTGCCGCTTTCAATCATTTCTTCGGCATCTGAGACAGTTAATCTTGAAAGTTTGGTTGTTTCATCATCGGCATTGAGATAAATTCCGTTGACATCCGACAGCAAAACAAGTTTTTCCGCTTTTAACTGAACAGCTATTTCGGCGGCGATAGTATCGGCATTAATGTTGAAAACACTGCCTTCGTCGTCAGCGCCGAGTGATGAAACGACCGGCAGATAATCAGCGTTAAGAAGCAGACTCAAAAGTTGCGAATTTATCTGCAAAACATCGCCGACGTTGCCGAAATCAATCGTTTCAGTTTCGCCGGTTTCTTTATTTATTATCTGTTTCGGCGGACGTTTGACGGCGTGAACGATGTTGCCGTCAACGCCCGAAAGTCCGACCGCATTGATTCCGCGCTGACGAAGCGCGGCTAGAATGTCGGTGTTAATTTTCCCCGCAAAAATCATCTTGGCGAGTTCGAGCGTATCGTCGTCCGTGACGCGCCGGCCTTCGATGACGGTTTGCGCGACACCGAGTTTTTTGGCAAGCTCGGAAAGTTGTTTGCCGCCGCCGTGTATAACGCAGATCTTGATGCCGACCTGGTGAAGCAACGCTAATTCTTCGGCTAAAGACGCGAGATTTTCTTTATTTTCCGTGACCTTGCCCGAAAATTTGACGACGAAAGTTTTGCCTTTGAATTTTTGAATATAAGGCAAAGCCTCGCGCAATAATTCTAATTTTGTATCGTTCATAAAAACTTTTTGACCGTTTCCGAGGTCGTTTTCGATTCTGCGACCGGAACAATTTCAAACTCAGCCAAGTCTTGCCATTGCAGAATCCATTCCTGCAAAAGTGAAATATCATCGCATTCCAGCAGTTGAAAACAGCGTTCAAAATTGGCTTCGATCCAACTTTCTTTGTAAATCAAACCGCCAGGCATCATCCGGCCTTTGTCCAAAAATCTCCGATAAATAGGTTTGGCATCGCGGTTTTTGAATTTTTCGATAACCATAAAAAGCATAAATTTAATCTCTCAAAAGCATTGCCATAATCGCTTTCTGGACGTGCAGACGATTTTCGGCTTCGTCAATGACGACCGAATTTGGCGAATCAATGACGCTGTCGGTAACAATTACATTGCGGCGAACCGGCAAACAGTGCATAAAAATCGCATTGTCCGAGCGCGCCATTTTGGCTTCGTCCACGATCCAATCATTTCGCAAACGGCCGCGAAATTCAAGGTCTTTCTTCGGATCGCCGTAGAAATTTTTGCTTCCCCAACTTTTCGCATACACGACTTCCGTTTCTTCAAACGCCGAATGAACATCATTGACGATCTCAAGACTACCGCCGTTTTCCTTTGCCTGACTTTCGATTTCTGTTAAAAGTTCGTCGTCTATTTCGTAACCTTTCGGGTGTGCGATGCGCAGATCGTGACCGAATTGTGCCGAAGCGAGGGCGAAACTGTTCGGCACAGCCATCGGCAATGGTTTTGGATGCCAAGCCCACGTCAGCAAGACTTTTTTCTTGCGCCTGCCCAGTTTTTCGCGAATCGTCATCATATCAGCCATCGCCTGACACGGATGATGCATCGCCGATTCAAGATTTATAACAGGTTTTGAAGAATAACGCGCAAACGCCGAAAGTATCGGGTCAACGCGGTCTTCTGCCCAATTTTCGAGATGCGCAAATGTCCGTACGCCGATTGCCGCGACGTATCTTTCCAAAACGCGCACAAATTCCGCCAAGTGTTCGGTTTTATTGCCGTCCATCACCACGCCGTCGCGATGTTCGAGCGTCCAGCTTGTTCCGCCGGGTTCTAAGATCACGGCGTTTCCGCCAAGTTCATAAATGCCAACCTGCATCGAAGCGCGTGTCCTTAAACTCGGATTAAAAAAAACGAGCGCGACGGATTTTCCCGAAAGTGGTTTATCGGCAATCGCACCGCTTTTGAATTTCAATGCGGACTCGATAATTTCTTCGAGTTCGGAGCGTGAAAAATCGTTTGTTTTTAGAAAGTTATTATTCATTTTAATTTTTGTTGTTTAAAATTAAAGTTTAGCAAGTCGCCGATTCTTTCAATTGTAATATCTGCGGGCGGATATTTCGAGATTACTTTTTCGTCCCTCGCATAATGTCCTTGACGCGGAAAAACGGTTGTCACGTTTTTGCCCCAAATTTCTTTGATTGCAGTTAACCAGGTGAGCATAAGTAATCAAGTATTTTGCTTCGTTCAGAGTCCAAACTTTAGTTTGATTGCCCGCCGCGCTTCGCTGGCGGGCACACGGCTTGTGCGTGGACTCTGAACGAAGAGCAAAATGTCGCAAAACTTATGCTCACCTGCTTAAGATTCGGAGTTTGTCGTCAACCAAAACGTAATGCTCAGCCGGATAACGGCGCGTCACATCGGGGAGTTCGTGTTCTTTGTGAATGTAGATCAAAATATTCGATTCGACCGCTTCCATCAATCCCGAACGCTCGATCTTGCGCGGCTGAAAAACGACATCGCCGTCGGTTAAAATGACGACTTTGCCGAATTTTTTGCAATATTCCAAAACATCGAGCGAATTCGGAAAAAGCCGGTTGGCAAAATGATAATTGACAAGATAGGTCGAAACGGCGAGCAGATGCGAATCGTATGGATTTTCGACACGGTAACGCTGCAATGCGCCGAGATAATCCGCGTAACCGAGTTCAGATCGCAAATCTTCAAAAATTTGCCAGTAATGATTACAACGCTCGATGCCGACTTCTTTTTCAAGAAAAGCGTGTAAATCTCGTGTGACACGGTCGTTATCGAGCAAAGTATTGTCAACATCGAATAGAAAAACCGTTTTTTTACAATATTCTCAATCAAGCCTTGATAATCCGGCAATAACAAGGGCAACAAGCGCAGCCGCTCCAATACCGAAACCGATAAATATTTTTGAAGTCGTCGAAAGCCCGCCGCCTTTGCTGACATCTTTGACATCGGCAAAATAGATTTCGGTAGCCTGTCCGCTCTTGGCGACCGAGATATTGAAACTCTGATCGCCAACAACTGTTAAAACGCCTTTCAACTTTGAGCCATCCTTTAATTTGACGACGATCTGCTTGTTGGTTTTATTGTTGATTTCGCTAACTTTGGCTTTGATTTTTTTTATCCTGTCATCGTTTTGGGGGCGCGCAATGGCGGCACCCGAAAACACAGTATTAATCAGAAATACGATTAGAAACAGATGGTTAAATATTTTCATAAATTTGTTTTTACAGAAGTGTTTTCTAAATATATTTTACCCCGTCGGAATTAATTTTAGTGACATAAATATTAAAGTCAATCTCTGTTTGCGCGTAAACTTCGCGCATTGAATTTTCGACTTCAATTGCCGTTCCCAAATTATCTGAAAGCATAAAAACACTCGGACCTGAACCGGAAATCCCGCCGCCAAGTGCGCCTGCTTTGTGGCTTTCGGCTTTAAGTGAGTCAAAATGCGGAATCAGCTTTTTGCGGACAGGTTCGACGATAAAATCTTCCAACGAGCGAGAAATCAATTCATAATCGCCTTTTGATAAAGCCGCGACCAGTGCCCCGACGTTTGACCAAGCCTGAATTGCGCTTTTCAGAGAGATTTCCGTCGGTAATATCTTTCGCGCTTCCGAAGTTTTGATTTCGATCTGCGGATGAATTATCGTCACAAACAGCGGCGGAAAATCGAGTGGGATAATATCAAGCGGCGTGACCGAACGAACGAGCGTAAAACCGCCGAAAAGACACGGCGCGACATTGTCGGCGTGGCGACCTTGCGAGGCGAGAAATTCGCCTTTCATCGCGAATTCGGCAAGTTGCAAAAGCGAAAATCTATCTTCAAGAAGTTTGTTGGCGGCAACCACCGCGCCGACTGCGCTTGCCGAAGATGAACCGATCCCGCTCCCGGGTTTGATGTTTTTGGTGATTTCTACTTCAAAGCCAATGTTTTCTTCGATTTCATTTAAAATTGCCAAAAGCGCGACTCCGGCAATATTATTTTCCGGTTTGATAGGTAAATTAAAATCGTCGTGATGTTTGATTTTAACGGTTTTTTCATCAATTAAACGAACTGTCATTTCGTCGCAAGGTTCATCAAGAGCGAAACCGAGGCAATCAAATCCGCAGACGACATTCGCAACGGTAGCGGGCGCAAGGACGGTAATTTCTTTCATAAATCTTGATTATTCAACTTTGGCTAACAAGAAAATTCTATTATGATAAATCGTTTGAGGCTGATGCTCAAAAAAGAAATCAGAATTAATTTCAAATTTGAATGAAATACTTTAGCACAAACCGAAAATCGGCTCACGTTTCGTTCCGCGAAGCGACTTTGAACGGCCAACCCGACGATAAAGGTTTATATTTTCCTGAACAAATTCCGACGCTTTCTGATGAGTTTTGGCTCGATTTTTCCGGCAAATCAAAGGCGCAAATCGCGTTTGAAGTTATCAAACCTTACATCGGCGATACAATAAAGGACGACAAGCTTTTTCAAATCTGCGCCGAAACCGTCAATTTTGATTTTCCGCTCGTTAAAATTACCGATAACATTTCGACACTTGAACTTTTTCACGGCGCAACGCTTGCCTTTAAAGATGTTGGCGCAAGATTTATGAGCCGCTGTCTGCGCCATTTTTCAAGCGAAAAAAGCGAAAAAACAATCGTCATTGTCGCCACTTCGGGCGACACCGGCGGCGCGGTTGCCAATGGATTTTTTGACGTTGATGGGGTTGAAGTCGTCATACTTTATCCGAAAGGAAAAGTTTCAAATGTGCAGGAATTGCAACTGACAACGCTCGGACGAAACATCACGGCTTTGGAAGTTGCGGGAAATTTCGACGATTGCCAAATGCTGGCAAAAACCGCTTTGGCTGACGAATATTTGAAGAAACGGGTTTTTCTGACATCGGCAAATTCGATCAATGTCGCCCGTTGGCTGCCGCAACAGTTTTATTATTTCTACGCTTATCAACAATGGCAAAAAAGAGTCGAGAGTCGAGAGTCGAGAGTCGAGAGTCCGATAATTAGTGTTCCGAGCGGGAATTTTGGCAATATCTGCGCGGGCATTTTGGCGCATATTTCGGGTTTGCCGTGCGAAAAATTTATTGCGGCTTGCAACGCCAATGACGTGATACCGAATTTTTTGGAAAGTGGCGAAATGCAAATAAAACAATCTGTCGCAACTCTTTCAAATGCGATGGATGTTGCAAATCCTTCAAATTTCGTGCGGGTTTTGGAGATTTTCGGGCAAAACTTTTTGAATTTGAAGGAAAAAGTAGAAGCAGTTAGCGTTTCGGACGAAATAACGGCGGAAACAATGCGCGAAGTTTATGCCAAATACAATTATGTGCTTGATCCGCACGGCGCGGTCGGTTTTTTTGCACTAAGAAAATATCTCGAAAAGTATCCTGAAAATAAAGGATTTTTTCTCGAAACAGCGCATCCGGTTAAGTTTGATTCGGTCAAAAAAATCGTCGGAACTTACGGTGAAATGCCCGAATCGGTGAAAGAATTATTTTCTAAACAGAAGCAAAGCATAGAAATAGAAGCGAATTACGAACAGTTGAAAGAGATTTTGGAAGGAAAGATTTAACGACTGGAACGCAAGCGTCCCTGCTTGCAATGAGCGTTTGATTTTAACGCGAAAAAGAATTCATCATCCGGAAAGTTGAAGAAAATGAATAAGCCTTGGTAAAAGGTATTTTTACTGATTATATTGAAAATTAATAAATGTTTGTTCGCGGTAAAAAAACACCGCTCATTGCAAGTGGGGACGCTTACGCTCCAGTCAAAATAAAAATATGAAAGTATTAAAGTTTGGCGGTTCTTCGGTCGGAAGTGCCGAAAATATCGAAAAGGTTGTTGAAATTGTTCGAACCGCGATTGAAAAAGATATTTGCGTCGTTGTTTTGTCGGCGATGCAAGGCACGACAGACGCTTTGATCGATGTCGGAAAAACGGCGGAAAAAGGCGACGACCAGTTTCGCGGAAAGATCAAAGAGATTGAAGGCAAACATTTTACGGCGGTTCTCGCTTTGATACCGGAAAGTTCGCGGGATTCGATCTTTGATTTTATCGAAAATCGCATCAACGAACTCAAGAGCATTTGCGAAGGCATTTATTTGCTTCGCGAACTTTCGCCCCGAACGCTTGACAGAATCGTCAGTTTCGGCGAAATTCTTTCGACCAAATTAGTTTCGGCGAAACTCAGTTCGCTCGGTGTTGAGAATGTTTGGAAAGATTCACGCCAGCTTATTCGCACTGATTCAAATTATGGTTTTGCGGCGGTTGATTTTGAACAAACAAATACGGTCATTAATAATTATTTTCAATCGTCCGAATCAAAACTCTTCATTTTACCTGGATTTATCGCATCAGACAGCGAAGGCGTCACCACTACTTTGGGGCGCGGCGGTTCGGATTACACAGGTGCGATTTTAGCGGCGGCTTTGGACGCCGAAGTTTTGGAAATCTGGACGGATGTTTCCGGTATGATGACCGCCGATCCGCGAATTGTCCGTAATATTCGGCAAATTCCTCGAATAACTTACCGCGAAGCGATGGAGCTTTCACATTTTGGCGCAAAGGTCATCTATCCGCCAACGATACAGCCGGTTTTGCAGAAAAACATCCCGATTTTTATCAAAAACACTTTTGCGCCCGATGATTACGGGACTTTCATCGAATCGGAAACATCCGACGATAAAGAAATCATTCGCGGCATTACGAGCATCGATAAAATCTCGGTTCTAAGCCTTGAAGGTTCGGGAATGGTCGGAATTCCCGGTTTTTCAAAACGCCTTTTCGAATCGCTTTCACGTGCCAAAATAAACGTCATTTTGATTACGCAAAGTTCTTCGGAACATTCGATTTGTGTCGCTGTTGAAGAAAAATTTGCGGATTCGGCGAAAACCGTGGTTGATCAAGAATTTGAAAACGAAATCGCCCTCGGTTGCATTGAACCTCTGCAAGTAGAAAACGGTCTTTCAATTCTCGCGTTGGTTGGCGACAATATGAAAAACCATACCGGCGTTTCGGGCAAAATGTTCGGCTCGCTCGGTTCACAAGGTGTCAACATTCGTGCCATCGCGCAGGGGTCTTCGGAAAGAAACATTTCGGCAATTATTGAATCAAAGGACGTTCGCAAAGCCGTCAACACTTTGCACGAAGAATTTTTCTCAGACGGCAAGCGGCAAATAAATCTATATATTATCGGTGTCGGAACGGTCGGAAGCCGACTGTTAGCGCAGCTCGAAAGCCAATCAGAATATCTTTCTGAAAACTTGCGGCTGAATGTTCGAGCCGTTGGTTTAGCCAATAGTAAAAAGGCGGTCTTTAATGAGGAAGGACTTGATCTAAAGGATTTCAAATCTCAAATTGAAGACTTTGGAACGGCATCAAATGCAGAAAGCTTTGCCGATCTGATCCTTGAAAAGAATTTGCGAAACTCGATTTTTGTTGACGTAACCGCCAGCGTTGAAGTGGTCGAAATTTATCCGAAATTGTTGGAAAAAGCCGTTTCCGTTATCGCCTGTAATAAAATTGCGGCTTCAAGTGAATACAAAAGCTATCAGAAATTAAAAGATCTGGCGCGTGAATATAACGCAAAATTTTTGTTTGAGACAAATGTCGGCGCGGGACTTCCGATCATCAACACGCTCAACGATTTGCTCCGCAGTGGCGACAAGATCAATCGCATCGAAGCCGTTTTGTCGGGTACATTGAACTTTGTTTTTAACAATTACGATGGCTCACGGTCGTTTTCCACGGTTGTTCGACAAGCTCAGGCCGAAGGTTACACCGAACCTGACCCGCGTCTGGATCTGAGCGGAACGGATGTCGCGCGAAAAATTTTGATTCTGGCGCGTGAAGCCGGATTTCTGCTTGAAATGTCAGATATTGAAAACAAAGGTTTTTTGCCCGAATCTTGTTTGCAGGGAAGTGTCGAAGATTTTTACAACGAGATGGAAAAACACGAAAGCTATTTTTGTGAATTGCTGGAGAAAGCAAAATCAAACGATCTATCGTTAAAATATATCGCTTCGTTTGATAACGGAAAAGCCTCTGTCGGTCTGCAAAGTATTGATTCGGCGCATAATTTTGCAAATCTTTCGGGTAAGGACAATGCCGTTTTATTTTATACAAATCGTTACGCTGATTTGCCTTTGGTGGTCAAAGGCGCAGGCGCGGGTGCTGATGTTACGGCTGCCGGAGTCTTTGCTGATATTATTCGTGCCGCAAATATCTGATTGGCAAAGTAATGCCTCATACTTTATTCCAATCCAAACATTCCATAAAACTTATGAAACTCAAACAAATTAACAAAGAATCCAATTATTCGCTCAGGCTTTTTAAGAGCAATGTATAACTGAAATTCAAAAAGACTTGCCTGAAAAGCATAAATCAATTAACTTTAACTCATAACATTTGACACACTTTCTCAATTTAGACAATGAATTATAAAATCTTTTCTTTTTTCTCAGGTGCAGGTTTTCTCGATTATGGTTTTGAATCAGAAGGCTTTGATGTTGTTTATGTCAATGAATATTACAAACCCTTTCTTGATGCTTATAAATATGCAAGAAAACAATTAAAGATTACCAACCCGCAATATGGTTATTACGGCGGTTCAATTACGGATTTTTCCCAACTTGAATTAAATAACGCCCTCACAGGTTTTGTTAATGATAGTCGGCAAGATGGCTCATTGGTGGGATTTATTGGCGGACCATCTTGTCCAGATTAGTTTCAAATTTTATTGGTATTCTTTCAGCCTCGTTCACGAGGCTTTCGCCAAAGGCGCACACCGCTTCGCCGCCTGCGTCCGTTCACGGCGCGGTCAGGCAATACTCAAACTCTAAAGGGCGTTTTTAACGTCCTTATAAAAGGCTTTAGCCATACTCAAAACTATGCCCGATTCAGTTTATTCCGAGATAAATTTTCACATCACCTGGCACACGAAAAGCAATCTGCCATTAATCAACCCGGCAATCGAAACAAAACTCCATCAATTCTTAAAACACAAATCGCCAACCGCACCGCCTCTCAACTAACTTTATAACTCAGGTTACGCATTAAAAATTCTGAGCCATCGGAGATGGTGTCAGCATGTAGCCCCAGGTGAAGCGCAAGCGTAACCCGGGGATTGGCATTCGTTATCAAGCCCAGCTATCGAAGATAGCGACAGAATAATCAGAACTGTCGCCCGCTCACGCGGGCTTCAATGATTTGTTTATCTTCACCCATAGCCCGCGCTATTAGTATCTACACAAGTTTGAAGGTGTTTGAAAATCCGGTTTTCCGTCGCCAACGGCGACCAACATTATAGCCCAGCGAGAATCGCTGGGTCAGATTGCCGTTGAGTTTCCGTCGCTGAAGGCGACGAACAAATGCGCCAAACGTTGTTCGTCGCCATCAGCGACGGGAAAATAGCCCACATTAAACCAGCGAGTCTCGCGGGGGTATAAAGTTGGT
>JANPDZ010000595.1:0-5697 GCA_031431735.1 Acidobacteriota bacterium
TTCGTTTGGCGACATTCAACCACCACGTAGGCGCAGGCGGTTCTGACCCGTCAATTCAACCTTGACTGAACACTAGTGGGGTATGTTATTTAATTTGTTTTACTAAGTAACAAAGGTTTAATAAATTTACCCGTAATGCCTCAGCAAAAAGTTAGTTTCAAAGAAAACTAGGGCTTAATGACTGGAGCGCTGGGCTCCCTTGCTTGCCTGAGCGCAGGGCGCGAAAATAGCTTTGTGAGCCATATGCCGTCGAATTTAAGAAGGCTTTTTCGCGTTTGTTGCAACGCTCATGGCAAGCCGGGGAGCCCAGCGCTCCAGTCTTAAAGTTTTCGTTTTCTGTGAGCGTAACTTATCAGTGACGCATTACATTTACCCGGCTAATAAAAAGGTAAGATTACATTTCTCACGAACGAAATAACAGTAATAAGGCAACTGACTTTGCTCTTTTCTTTCGTTTAACTCAAGTGGGTAAAGTTGTTTTCCGTTTGTTACTAAGGGCAATTTAAATGAAATCAATTAATTCCTCTTCATAAAAAACAGACAAAGTCGAGTTCGATCCTGAGGTAAAATCAAAGAGAAAATCCGACGCTTCCGCATTCGGCCGGAAAAGCAAATATTTGACATTGTATTTCTCGCCGGATTAGTTTAAATTTCAATTTTATCAGGCATTTCAGATAAATCTTTTACAAGGAAAATCCGCTATGATCAACAGGCTTTCTGTTTCCCGCAGAAATATCAAGGTTCTTCTGACTTTTTTAGTTCTGCTCGTTTCTTTTTCAACCGCTAATTCGCAAACCAAACCGGATCCGCTCAAACTTTTTCAGTATCGGCAGATCGGTCCTTTTCGCGGCGGGCGCGTCAGTGCGGTCGCGGGCGTTGCCGGTCAGCCGAATGTTTATTATTTCGGCGCGACGGGCGGCGGCGTTTGGAAAACGACCGACGGCGGCAAAAGCTGGCTGAACGTCTCGGACGGCTTTTTTAAGACGGGTTCGGTCGGCGCGATTGAGGTTTCGCAATCGGACCCGAATGTCATATATGTCGGAATGGGCGAACAAACCGTTCGCGGAAACGTCTCGCACGGCGACGGCGTTTATAAATCGGTTGACGGCGGAAAGACGTGGAAATTTGTCGGTCTCGGCGACACGCGGCAGATCTCGCGGATCCGCATCCACCCGAAAAATCCCGACATCGCATTTGTCGCGGCGATCGGACATCTCTGGGCAGGCAACGACGAACGCGGAGTTTTTAGAACCACCGACGGCGGAAAAACGTGGAAGAAGATATTGTTCCGTGATCGCGACACCGGCGCCAACGAGGTCATTCTCGACCCTTCAAATCCGAACATCGTTTATGCCTCCTTTTGGCAAATACGCCGGACGCCGTGGGGTTTTGATTCGGGCGGCGCGGGCAGCGGAATTTTTAAATCAAACGACGGCGGCGATAACTGGACGGAAATTTCACACAATAAAGGTCTGCCCGCCGGAGTTTTGGGAAAGATCGGGATCACCGTTTCGCCGGTTGACACAAACCGTATCTGGGCAATGATTGAGGCCAAAGATGGCGGGCTTTACCGTTCGGACGATGCCGGCGAAACGTGGCAAAAACTGAGTAGTGACCCGCGCATCTTACAGCGTCCGTGGTATTACATGCGGGTTTATGCCGATCCGCAGAATGCCGATACGGTTTATGTTTTGAATGTCCAATTTCACAAATCAATTGACGGCGGACGCACCTTTTCAAATGTCGGCACGCCCCACAGCGACAATCACGATCTATGGATCGCACCGAACGACGCCAACCGGATGATCGAAGGCAATGACGGCGGCGCAAACGTCACCTTCGACGGAGGAAAATCGTGGACCGAACAGGATCAGCCGACCGCGCAGTTTTACCGCGTCGCGCTCGACAACGAATTTCCCTACAACATCTACGGCGCGCAGCAGGACAATTCGACTGTCAAAATTCCTTCACGAACGGCTGACGGCGGGATCAATGAACGGCATTGGTATGACGTCGGCGGCGGCGAATCGGGCTGGATCGCGCCGCATCCGGAAAATTCCGACATCGTTTTTGCCGGCAGCTACGGCGGCTATCTGACGCGCTATGAACGTCGAACTGAACAGCTCCGCGATATCAATGTTTATCCAGACAATCCGATGGGTGCCGGAGCCGAAGGGATGAAATACCGCTTTCAATGGAACTTTCCGATCCTTTTTTCGCCGCACAAGACCGATGGGAAATACGCGCTCTATGCGGCGGCCAATATATTGTTTCGATCGTTTGACGAAGGACAATCGTGGGAACCGATCTCGCCCGATCTGACGCGCAACGACAAATCAAAACAGGTTTCGACCGGCGGACCGATCAGCAAAGATAATACGAGCGTCGAATACTACTGCACGATCTTTACAGTCGCCGAATCGCCGGTCACGCCGGGCGTGATCTGGGCCGGAAGTGACGACGGTCTCGTTCACGTCACCCGCGACGGCGGAAAGAATTGGGACAATGTGACGCCGAAAGATCTGCCGGAATGGATTCAGATAAACACTTTCGAAGCGTCGTCATTTGAGGCAGGAACAGCCTATTTTGCCGCGACCGCTTACAAATCTGACGATTACAAACCGTACATCTACAAAACCAGCGATTACGGCAAGAGTTGGAAAAAGATCGTTAACGGAATTCCGGGCGACGCTTTTACGCGGGTTGTCCGCCAAGACCCGAACCGCCGCGGTTTTCTCTATGCCGGAACGGAAACCGGATTGTATTATTCAGCCGATGACGGTGAAAACTGGGCTTCTCTGCAATTGAATTTGCCGATCGTCCCGATCACCGATCTCGCGATTCAAAAACGCGAAGGCGATTTGGTTGTCGCCACACAGGGACGCGCTTTTTGGGTATTGGACAATCTGCCGGTGCTCTATCAATTGGCGGAGGCGCAAAAGGCGGACTCTTTTCTTTTCAAACCTGAAAACGCTTACCGCACGCCCGGTTTCGGCGGTTTCCAGATTCCCGCCGGTGCCACTATCGGTGCCAATCCGCCAAATGGCGCGGTCATCCAATACTATCTTAAGGAAAAGCCCAAACAAGAGGTTTCGCTGGAGTTTTTGGACTCAAACGACAAATTGATCCGTAAGTTTAGCGGCAAACCGGCGAAGGAAGGCGCGCCCGTGACGCCGCCGGTTCCGGGTGCTGACCCGTCTTTGCCTTTGGAAACCGGCTTGAACCGTTTTGTATGGAATTTTCGCTATCCAAGTGCAACGACACTGCCGGGTTTGATCCTCTGGGGCGGAAGTCTGACCGGTCCGCGGGTTGTCCCGGGTGAATATAAAGTGCGTCTGATGGTTGATGGCAAGTTGGTCGCGACCGGGAGTTTTTCGGTCAAACCGGATCCGCGGACATCCACGACGGTCGAAGAATACGGGAAACAGTTTGATCTTTTGATGAAGATCAACGCGAAACTCACAGAAACGCACGAAGCAATTTTGGAAATTCGTGATGTCCGCAAACAATTTGAAGATCTTTCGGCGCGGCTTAAACCCGATCAGAAAGATTTAAAAGACAAGGCCGCCGAGATCATGAAAAAACTGACGGCGGTTGAAGAAGAATTGATGCAGACAAAGATCAAATCGTCGCAGGACGCGCTGAATTATCCGATCAAATTGAACAATAAAATGGCGGCTCTGGCTTCGGTCATTGACGGTGCCGATTACGCACCGACCAATCAAAGCTATCTTGTTTACAACGATCTAACCGCCCGTATAGACGCGCAGATCGCAATCCTGACACGAATCAAGGCCGAAGAAATCGCGGCATTCAATAAAGCCTTTGCCGAGAAAAATTTGCCGGTGATCGTCACAAAAAATAAGTAACGGATAGCTGATAAGAGGTTTGATTGTTTCATCTCTTCATTGATTAGAAGTCTCAGTAGATCCAAATTTTGGATTTTAGATTTTGGATGCGCGGATTCTCAAACAACTCGAAGCCTCCCGTTTTCGCCTAAATTCAGAGTTTGGCTTGACAAAAAATCCGACATCCGACATCCGACATCCCAAATTTGGATCTACTGAGTCTCAATCAGTTAAGTCAAATCCAAACAAATCTGAGAATATTCAGATTTGTTTGGATTTAACTTAACCAGAGTCTTGAGTTGAAAAAAATAAAGAACACTAGACGCGGACGAAAGCTGATTTGTCGGATTTGCGCCGATTTGCTGAACTTATTTATCAATCCGCCAGTAGTCTGTAAATTAAGTTTTTTATCATCAACGCAGAGTTCGCTGAGAACGCAGAGTTTTTAATACATATATGAGTAACAAGGTTTGATCAAACTAAATCTCTGCGTTCTTCGGCGAACTCTGCGTTTAAAGAAATCTTAACAAACTTAATTTACAGAGTAATGGAAATTTACTAAAAATAATCCGCCGATTTTCCGCTTAATCGGCGAAAATCAGCTTCTAATTCTTTCTTTGATCTCAACTCAAGACTCAAGTTAACCTAACTGTTATCAGATTTTAGTCCAAAAGCGTTCCGTAAATTCCGAGCGGCAAACTGTAAACGGCTTCGTTGGTCGCGACGATCACTTCGCCTTTTCGGGTAAAGCATAATCCGATAACGTTATTTCCCGCGATGAAAAGCTCGGCTTTTTCGGCACCGGGCGAGATTTTGACGATGCCGCGTCTGCTCTGCAAACAAGCCGCGACGTATAAATTCCCTGCTTTATCAAAAGCCAAACCCTGCGGACGACCTAATCCGCGAAAGAATTTTATGTCAAAGCCGGCTTTGTCAATTGCATAAACGGCATCGAAACTCGACAATCCGGGCGCGGTCACATAAAGCCGTCCATCTATTCCGAACGCCAAATGATACGCCGACACCGACGGTTCAATGGTTGCAAAAGGTTCGGGACTTCCAAAGTCGGAAAGGCGGAAGATCGTGCCGGTTCGGTCGCCGACAAACATCTCGTTTTGACTGTCAAAAGCAATGCCGGTCGCAATTCCGAGGCCGGTCGAAAAAGGAATTATCTCATCGCCCCGCTCGATCCGGCAAACCTCTCCATCTGACCGATTCGTAACATAAAACGCGCCTTTATGGTCAAAGGCAATGCCGGTCGGATTCATCACATCGGCGGACAATTCCTCTAAAAAGCCGTCCTTTTCAAAACGAAAAAGCGTCACGGGCAGATGCTGTCCGCGTGAACCCGAACGCGTTAGGATGATCGAATCATCTTTCGGGTCAACCGCCGGATTGGCGACGATGTGCATATCATCGGCAAGTTTTTTGCCGACCGTGAGATTGACGGACGCGCTTCTTTCGCCGCCGTTTTCGAGATAAACTTCGACATCCGTAGTGTTAAAATTATCGGGAACAATTGCTAAAATCCGGTTTGAAGAGGCACCGACCAGCCGCGCTTTTTGCCCGTCGAAAAAGACGCCGTATTCATCTGCCTGATTAATTTCAAAACCTTCGCATTCGATTGAGATCTCGCCACCCGGAATTGCGTAAGACGGGTTGATGGAAACGATTCTGCCTGCTTTGCTCATTATTTTCTCCGATTCAAAACTTGTATTTTACGACGCAAATCGTTTGATAGCAACAAGGGCGATTTCGGATTTCGGATTTGTGATTTCGGATTTTTCATTTATGGTAGCTTTCAATTTTAGCTCAAAGCCTTTTTATCGAAAAATCCGCGCATCCGAAA
>JANPDZ010000596.1:0-2267 GCA_031431735.1 Acidobacteriota bacterium
CCGAAAGGCTACTGGATTGGCGCGCCTGATTTAGCGGTTGAAGTCATTTCTCCAAGTGAACGACATAATGCAGTTGAGCGAAAAATCGGCGATTATTTTGCCGCCGGAGTTCGCCAAGTTTGGAAAATCGTTCCCGAATTAAAGACTTTGACAATCTATTTTTCACCGACCGAAACAAAAATTTTAACCGAAAAAGACGAAGTGACTTGCGAAGAAATTTTGCCTCGGTTTCGTCTGAAATTATCTGACATTTTTATTGATTAATTTATGCTAATTGTTATGAAACCCGACGCGACTCAGAAAGAAATTGAGCGCGTTCTTGAAATTATTACACATCTCGGTTTTCGCCCGCATACGATGCCGGGAGCATCCCGCACGGCAATCGGAATTACCGGTAATAAAGGTGCTGTTGACCCGACACATTTTGAAAATTTGCCCGGCGTAGCCGACGCAATTCGCGTTACCAAGCAATACAAACTCATTTCGAAAGATTTGCGTCCCGATAAATCCATTATCAAAGTCGGAAATTCAACGATCGGCGGCAACGAATTGGCAATGATTGCCGGACCTTGCGCAGTCGAAACGGTCGAACAAGTTTTCTCGGTTGCCGAAGTTGTCGCAAGAAGCGGCGCGAAATTCTTTCGCGGCGGAGCCTTTAAACCCCGCACTTCGCCATATGCTTTTCAAGGGAAGGGTGAAGATGGTTTAAAGATCTTAGCCGAGGTAAGAGATCGGTTTGGTTTGAATATCGTAACTGAAGCGATGGACGAAAGCGGAGTTGACCTCGTCGAAAAATACGGCGATTGCATTCAGATCGGCGCCCGTAATATGCAGAACTTTTCGCTTTTGAAATATGTCGGACAAACCCGCAAACCTGTTTTGCTGAAACGCGGAATGGCTGCCACACTCGATGAATTTTTGCTCGCCGCCGAATACATTATGGCAGAAGGAAATTACGACGTAATCTTGTGTGAACGCGGCATCAGAACCTTCGGTAGTCACGCCCGCAATACTCTTGATCTATCAGTCGTCCCGGCAGTTCAACGTATTACCCATTTGCCGATCATTGTTGACCCTTCACACGGAACCGGCCGAAATTATATGGTCAATCCGCTTGCCAGAGCAGGCGTTGCCGTCGGTGCCGACGGTTTGATCATCGAAGTTCATCCGTGTCCCGAAGAAGCCTTGTGCGACGGCGCACAAGCCCAAACTCTTGACCAATATCTTGAGCTTTACGGGCAGGTTAAAGCAATCCACGAAATACTCGCTAAGGAAGAAATGGCGATTGCTTTGGCTTAATATTCAATAATAATTTTTTCAAAAGACTTTGACCAATACTACCGAATCAAGTAATGCCTCAGTCAAAAGTTATAGCTAAAATCCGAAAGAGCGGGCGCAGAGCGCACCTTCCAGACCTGAAATTGGTTTTATCAGGTCTTTTTTACCTTTAACTTGAGAAAAGATGAAGGGTTATCAATCAAGTGACAGCAAATTTAAGGTCAGGAAGGTGCGCTCTGCGCCCGCATTTGTCAAAATGTGAATGTCTAACTTATCGAATCAAAGTATTTTTTCTTGCTTTTCGTTACATCTTTGTTATAACATTGTTCGTATGAGAAAGAATTTAACAATCATTGGAAACAGTTTGGGAATAATCATCGAAAAACCAATTTTGGATTTGCTCGGCATCGGCAAGGAAACACAGTTTGAAATGATTACGGACGGAACGCGTTTGATTCTCGAACCTGTCAAAGAAGGCGACAAAATCACCAAAATCAAAGCCGCGACGCGCCGTGTGATGAAAAACCACGATAAAACCTTAGGCGAATTAGCAAAATGATTGAGCCGGAATTTCTTTCTCTCGACAATGTTTTGCTGATTCACGATGAACAACTTGAGGCTTACGGCGGAATTCAAGGAATTCGTGATAAAGGCTTGCTCGAATCAGCAGTAATGACGGCACAAGCGAGTTTCGGCGGCGAATATCTTCACCAGGATTTGTTTGAAATGGCGGCGGCTTACGCTTTTCACATTGCTGAAAATCAGCCCTTTCTTGACGGAAACAAACGAACTGCGCTTGTTTCGGCTTTGGTTTTTCTCGACATTAATGGATTTGAGATTTTAGACGAAGAAATGAAACTTTATGATGCGATGATTGCCATTGCCAATAAAGAAATGGACAAATACGATTTTGCCGAGTTGCTAAAAAATTTATCCGAGCAATAAAAGATCCGCGCCCGTTTTTCCCGAAACAAGCGCGGATCTTTCCA
>JANPDZ010000597.1:0-5012 GCA_031431735.1 Acidobacteriota bacterium
GATAAATGTTATTTAGCAATGGAAAGATGTTAATTAGTTTCTATATTTTGTTAATTCATTCCGGCAAGTTAATAATCCGTTTTGGCAAGTTGTGAAATCAAAGATGCCATTTGTGAAATTGCTCAAGTAATTTGTTAAATAGTTTATGCAACTTGTGAATTAGCGTTGGCAAGTTGTTAAATGGTTTCCGCACTTTTTGAAATCCCGCCTGATACATTAAAATTCCTTTATGAACTTACCGCTTTTTTCTAATCCGATTGGGGATGAGATTGAGAAACTTCGGGCTGAGATCAATCGGCACAACGAGCTTTATTATCAAAACAACGCGCCGGAAATCGCGGATGTCGAGTTTGACGCGCTGCTTATAAAACTCAAAAAGCTCGAAGAAGCGCATCCCGAATTTATCACGCCCGACAGCCCGACGCAGCGGGTCGGCGGACGCGCGACAGGTTTTAAACCGTTTGTCCATCGTGTTCCGCTGATGTCGCTCGATAATTCATACGATTTGGAGGATTTAAAGGCTTTTGACGAACGTTGCCGAAAACTGGCGGACGGACGCGAATTTGATTATGTTGCCGAACTCAAAATTGACGGTCTGAGCGTGGCTTTGCATTACGAAAACGGCGTTCTGACAGCCGGCGCGACACGCGGCGACGGACAGACGGGCGATGATGTTTTCTCGAACGTCAAAACGATCAGAACGATTCCTTTAAGGTTAAAAGGCGAATTTCCCCCAAAAATCGAGGTGCGCGGCGAGGTTTTTATGGCGCGTTCGGTTTTCGATAAGATCAATGCCGAATTAGAAATGCAGGGCGAAAAAACTTATGCCAACCCGCGCAATTTCGCGTCGGGAACTCTGCGCCAGCTTGATTCGGCAATTGTCGCCACGCGCCGTTTAGATATGTTTCCCTACGACGTTTGGCAAGAGAATCAGAAACCTTTCGCTTCGCACTGGGAAAATTTTGAATGGCTCGAAAAACAAGGCTTTAATGTCAATCCGAACCGCCGGAAATGTGCCGATATTGCCGAGGTCATCGAGTTTTGCGATGCGATGCTCGCGTTGCGTGATTCGCTTGATTACGATATTGACGGCATCGTCGTCAAGGTCAATTCGACACGCTTGCAAGAGGAATTCGGCTCGACGACAAAAGCTCCGCGCTGGGCGATTGCCTACAAATATCCGGCGATGCAGGCAACAACACAACTCAAGGATATTATTGTTCAGGTCGGAAGAACCGGGGCATTGACACCAGTTGCTGATTTAGAACCTGTTCTGCTTGCCGGAACAACAGTTTCGCGGGCTTCGCTTCATAACGAGGATGAAATCAAGCGACTTGATCTGAAAATTAAGGATTGGGTTTTAATTGAAAAATCGGGTGAGATTATTCCGCAAGTTTTGCAAGTTATTGAATCTCGAAGAACGGGTGAAGAAGAAGATTATGAATTCCCTAAACAATGTCCTGTTTGTAACACTCAGGTTGTTCGTCCCGAAGGCGAAGCTGTTACGCGCTGTCCGAATCCCGATTGTTCTGCAAAAATAAAAGCGCGGCTGCTTTATTTTGCCGCAAGAAAAGCGATGGACATCGAAGGACTTGGCGAGGTTTTGGTCGAAACTCTCGTTAAACAGGAAATCGTTAAGAACGTCGCCGATCTCTACGATTTGAAAACTGGACAAATCGCCAATCTTGAGCGCAAAGCGGAAAAGAGCGCGGCAAAACTCATCGAACAGATCGAATTATCAAAAACACGCGGTCTTCAACGCCTTCTTTACGGCATGGATATTCGGCACGTCGGCGAACGCTACGCGAAAATTCTCGCACGTTCGTTTAGAAATATCGAAAATCTTGCCCTCGCTTCGGTCGAAGAACTTGACGCGATTCACGAGATCGGTCTCGCGGTCTCCGAAAGCGTTTATAATTTTTTCCGCAATGAGGAAAACACGGAAGTGATCGAAAGATTAAAGCTCGCAGGCGTGAAAACCGAAATTGCCGGCGACGCCAATGCCGAATTAAACGAAAATTTTAACGGCAAAACTTTTGTTTTAACAGGCAAACTCGAACAATTCACCCGCGACGAAGCCGCCAAACTGATCGAAGACCTCGGCGGACGTGTTTCAAGTTCGGTCAGCAAAAAAACCGATTACGTCGTCGCCGGTTCGGATGCCGGATCGAAGCTCACGAAAGCTGAATCTCTGGGCATCAAGGTTTTAAGCGAAGATGAATTTAAGGAATTGATTGTTTAGAAAACCGAAATGATATATTTTTGACTTATCTGCACGACATCGTTTGAATTTAATTCGTGAATGATTTGAAGTAAGTTTTTATCAAAAACTGCAATCAAATCGGCATTTTTTATATTTCCCGTTTTGATGTGAAGTAATTTGTAAGGCTCTTTGATTCTCTCAAAACTGTCGTAAAAATCCTCGTCTTTTGAAATCACGACTCTGCTTTCAGCGAGTGAAATTCGATTTATTTCGTGATCTTGAGTATCATTCCCGGCAGCCAGTTCAGTTGTGTGAATTGCATCAAATCCGCGCACACGCAGAAAGTCTGCAAGCTCTTTGGGCAATTGAGCGTCAACTAAAAATTTCATGCAACAAGTTTTGTCACCGAACCGACATTGGCAAGTTTCGCGGCAAAAAGCAGACAGGCTTTTAAATCATCCGCTTCGAGGTCTTCGTAATCCGCCAGAATTTCTTCGTTGGTCATTCCCGCCGCCATCAATTCCAACATATTTTCGACCGGATAACGCTTATTTCTGATCGTCGGTTTACCATGACAAATGTTCGGATTCATTGTAATTCTTTTTAATAAATCGTTGTCCATAACATTTAGAAAATACCACAGTTTAAAGCGTTTGCAGAAGTTTTGTTCAAAAAAGCCAAATCTCTCGGCGGCAAAGTTTTGAGTGAAGACGAATTTAAGGAAATGATTGAGTAGAAATTGCTTTTGACAATTTTCAGAAAAGCGCGTATTTGTTAGTTGTAATGCTTGGTCAAGCCTCTTGCTATGCAACGTAACCAAGTGGAAGTTTATAAGAGAGGGCTTCAGTCACAAACGGCTGAAGCCTTTTTTCGTTCGAATCTTTTGGCGTGAAAGTGATTGATGAAGCGGAATTTAAGGGGATGATTAGCTGAAACTGTGTCCGATGACAAAAGAATTATTTATCTCTACCACATCATAAGAATTGAATAGTTTTGTAGCGGTTTCAAAGTTTTGTTCAAAAATTGCGAGTAAATTTTTGTTAGAAATATTTCCTGTGGTAATCATCAAAAGTTGTTTCGGTTTATTTTGCAAAATTCTTAATTTCAAAAAATCGCCATCTTTTGAAACAATTATCCGATTTTCATTGTCCGCAACACGCACAATTTCCAAATCTTTTGTCAAATGTTGATTTGGCAAATCGTCGGTATGAATCGTATCAAAACCATTTGAAACCAACCAAAGTTTCAAACGATAAGGTAATTGTGCATCAACCAAAAATTTCATTATGCGGTAATGAGGACTTTGTTAATTGAATTGACCTGAACCAATTTCCCTGCAAACGCCAAACACGCTTTCAAATCATCTTTTTCCAAAGCCGGATAATCTTCTAGAATCTCATCAAAAGTCATTCCTGCACTCATCAAATCAAGTAGCATTTCTACCGAATAACGCGAATTTCTTACGGTCGGTTTGCCAAAACAAACATCTGGATTTAGCGTGATTCTCTTTAATAAATTGTTTTCCATAATTTTATCCTAAATGGAAATATAACACGGCTTTTTAATAAAATGCAGACTCGAAACTAGATAAAGCAAATTCGCTCGGCGTAAAAGTCTTGAATGAAGATGAGTTTAAGGAAATAATTTCGTAAAGATTTTAATCTTCACTTTCGCTTATTTTATCCCCAAGAAATTTTTTATGAGCATTTGCAATCTCTTTCAAAATTTTCTGAACTTCAATTTTAGACACTTCTTCTGAATACTTTTTTGAAGTGAAGTAATTAATTACTTCACTATTGGACTCTAAAATTTCATATTTCAACTCTTCAAATTTTACATTTACGGCACTTTGATATTCGCTATCTGAAAGCTTAAAACGATTAATACTTTTGTATTTTTGAGTAATCAAAATAGTGAAATTTCTTTTAGAAAAATCTACCATTAAATTTTTGAGTTCAGCAACCGATTTAACTCTTTTAACTGTATTTTGTTTTGTTCTCGCATCTCTTTGGATACTGCCCGCAGATATATGTGTCGGCGGCTTTTTAAGCGGTTTGTCTTCATAAGATATTCCAATAATCAAATTATTCTCAATATAAAATTTTTCAAATTTACCGTTAAGTTCAACTATTTTGAGCAAAAGTGGTTCAATGCTTTCTTCATAAAGTTGAGTTAAGACATCTTGGTTTTTCTTAACAATCTTATTTCCATATCTTTTTAATCTTCCTTCAAGCAAAGCCAATTCCTTATCTAAATCGTCAGGCTCTTCGATACTTTCGCCTTTCGCGCCGCGAATCATTATTTCGAGCGAACGAACGAGATTTTCTCCAATATATTCAATGAAAGGTTCAAGCTGGTCAGCGTCGGCAAGGCGCAAAACGGCGTAATAATTTTTTTTGTCTTCGGTTTTGATGATGACGGGTGGATAGCCGAATTGCATCAGGATAAAATTCATCAGAATTCGGGCGACTCTGCCGTTGCCGTCGTCGAACGGGTGAATGCGGATGAAACGGTAATGAAAAAGCGCGGCTAAGATTATCGGGTTTGTGTTCGGCTTTTCCTTTTCTTTTCTAAACCATTCGAGCAAATCGTGCATTTTCGCGGGAGTTTCTTCAGGCGTTGCGAAATAAAAAGTTTCGCCCGTGACGGTGATGACGTGATTCGGCTGAGATTTGTATTTGCCGACCTCGATTTTGCGGCGCGTCCGGCTTCCTTCGGGAGTTAAGGCTTCTTTGTAGCTCGATTCTTTGAGCAAAAGCGTGTGAAGTTGGCGAATAAACGCTTCGGTCAAAGGCATTTCGCCTTTGAC
>JANPDZ010000598.1:0-1659 GCA_031431735.1 Acidobacteriota bacterium
GCAAACCAATCAAAATCTTGGTGTGCAGAGCCATGCCCTTCGGTTTATCGGGCGTGTCATCGTCCAAATCGGTTCGTAATTCCTTCTCGTATGAATAATCATCCGGTGTCGGAGCATTTTGTTGTTCATCCGGTGTCGGAGCATTTTGTTGTTCGTTATTTTCTTGATTGTTTTCAGCCATAGTTTTTATCAATGTCAATTTAGATTTCAAATCCAAAGTCCAAAATCCAAAATCGAACTATCTTCCCCATTTTAATTTGTTGCGTAAAACGTCAAAATAATTTCTGTTCGGCGGTTGGACGAGATTAAAAGTCAGCGAACTTTTTCGTATTAAAACACAATCGCCGGTTTGCATTTGATAACCGATTTGACCGTCCAATGTCAAAACCACGCCATCGCTTTCGTTCGTCAAACGCAGATTTATCTTCGCCGTGTCGGGCACGACAATCGGGCGATTGGTCAGTGTAAACGGGCAGATCGGCGTTATCACAACCGCGTTCATCGAAGGATAAACAATCGGCCCGCCTGCCGAAAGGCTGTAAGCGGTCGAACCGGTCGGCGTCGCGACGATCAAACCGTCGGCACGAAAATTATTGACAAAAAGATTGTCAAGACTGACTTCGATTTCGATGATCCGCGCCAAAACGGCTTTGTTAATGACGACATCGTTTAGAACGCGGCCCTTGCCGAGCAGTTTTTCGCCCCGAAAATGTTCGGCTTCGAGCATCTCGCGGCGGTCGGTTTCATAGTTTCCCGCGAGGATTTCTTCGAGCGCGGGAAACATTTCCTCGATGCGGAATTCCGTTAAGTAACCCAAACTTCCGTAATTTATGCCAAGCACCAAAACTTCGCGGCTGCCGATCAAACGTGCCGTCGAGATCATCGTGCCATCGCCGCCGAGGACGACGATCAGATCGGCTTTTTCCTTGAATTCTTCCGCGCCGACATCTTCGATCGGGCAAATCTCGTCTTCTTCGTGCGGACTGCCGATTAGCGTAATGCCGCGCTTTTCGAGCCACGCGGAAAGTTCGCACGCCGTTTCCCACGCTTCTTTGTGATTCGGCTTAACGACTACGCCGACACATTTTATTTGGTTTTTTGTCATTCTGCGGACAAGAATTGTTTGGTTAATAATCAACTAAACAAGAAAAAACTGCAAGTTATCGCAAAATTTTAGCTCGTGTAGCGAGCGAAAGCGTGTAGCCACAGGCGCAAGCCTGTGGTCGTTTAGCAAACATAGTTCAAGCCCGTGTGAACGGGCGACAGAAATAGAACATGCCATATTGTTTTCTGTCGCTATCATTCGATAGCTCGAATCTTTTGTTGCATCGTTCCACAGGCTTGCGCCTGTGGCTACACGCTTTCGCCATCTTCGACGGCTAAATCTGACGAAAAAATATTGCCATTTTACGCGCAATGGATATATCATTAAATCGAACATCCGAAATTGATTTATGGAAAACAATTCTTACAATTACGACGAACAGCAACCGTTTGCGGCGGCTGAATTTGCCGAAAATCCCGAACCGCGTTGCCCGTGCGTTTTGCTGCTCGACACGTCAGGCTCGATGCAGGGCGACCCGATCGAAGAACTCAACAGCGGAATTCAAGGTTTTCGCGAAGAGCTGTTCAGCGATTCATTGAGTATGAAGCGCGTCG
>JANPDZ010000599.1:0-4095 GCA_031431735.1 Acidobacteriota bacterium
GATGCGGTAATCACCGATTTCCATTTGGGATTGTGGATTGCGGATTTGGGATTTGGAATTGCGATCAGTTTCTTTCAATCCGCAATCCACAATCCCAAATCCGTAATCGTCTTACTTCTTCTTGGGTTCAGGTTTTTTCGGTTCAGGTTTTTTCGCGTCCTTCGACGGTTTTGTCGAATCGGTTTGCGAAGTCGGCGGCATCTGTTGCGGCATCTGTTGCGGCATCTGTTGCTGCTGTTGCTGCTGCATTTGCTTCTTCATCATTTCCTGCATCTGTGCTTCTGAAACCTCCGGAATTACAAAGTCTTCGGCGACTGTAACATTGTTTTTGGCGATGATGTCGTCCAAAATTTTCTTTCCTTTTTCTTCGCCGAGTTTTGATTTGATAAAATCATTGACGGGCATTTCACGCGCCGTCGGATTTTCGGGGTCTTTGATCATCGTCGAAAAAAGAATGTGACGCACGTCGTAAGTTCGTTTGGTCTGTCCGGCCTGGTCTTTGGTTTCGCCTTTTTTCTCGAGTTTGATAATGTGAAAACCAAACGGAGTGACGACGAGTTCCTGCGCGAATGTTCCCGGTTCAAGTGCGAGTGCTGCTCCTTCAAATGTTTTATCGAAACCGCCGCCTTCCGCCTGACCTTCGTAAAGACCGCCCTTTTCTTTGCTTCCCGGATCGTCGGAAAACTCTTTTGCCAGCGCGGCAAAATCTTCGCCATTTTTCAAACGCTGGAGAACCTCATTGCCTTTGGTTTTTTTCGCTTCCGTCGTGTTGAGTTCGGGATGTTCGCTCAAGTATTTTTGAATATCTTCGTCGGTTACTTCAGCTTTTTTAGCCAAAACTTCTTTATACATCTGCGCCAAAAACTGCGCTTGCTGTAATTTGCTTTGTAGCGCGACCTTTCTCTCAAAATCTTCGCCGAGTTCGGGCGCACCGGCTTTTGACTTGGCTTTCGCTTCCGCTTCGTAGATCTTGATCTTGGCGAATTCACCTTTCATCTGCGTTATTTCTTCTTCCGACGGCTCTTGATTATCCGGCACCGCTTTATTTTTACGGGCGAAATTTAACTGAACGTCGAGAAATTCCTGAAATTCAGTCGCGTGACGTTTTTGTTCGGCATTTGTGCCATCGCCGTAAAATTCCTTGATCTGGTCTTCGGTAATAAAACCGAACGGCGGCATCGGACCTTTGTCTTTGTTAATTGTCTGGTCGTATGTTCGCGCCCAAATGACGGCATCAATAATTTCCAGAGCCTTTTGCGTATTCGCGTCGTTGACCGTCGGGTCTTTTTGCGCTTCGCTGGCAAACGCGAGAAGCTCCTTGATGCTTTCGAGCTGCTTCTTCTTCATTTCCGGATCCTCTGCCAATTTCTTCAGCATCATCGGGTTGGCATCTTTCAGCAGAAGTTCCATTTCTTCTTTCGTCATCTTATTGAAGACAACTTCGCCGCTGCTGCTGTGAGCGCCGCCGGTTTTGTTTTTCCAAATGACGAGACTTGCGCCGATTGCCAAGATAACGCCTAATAAAATTACTGATTTTGTTAAACTATTCAAGATTTTAAATCCTCACTTTTGATATATTCGATTTCTTTTGCGAAAAATGAATTTTAACTGAAATTTCTAATAATTCAATTCCAAATCCGTTTTTTACGCCTTATTACAATTATTATTGCTTATTTTCCTGCACCAGTTCCAATAAAACGCCGCCTGTTGACGCCGGATGCACAAACGCCACCAGACAGCCTTCCGCCCCGATTCGCGGTTTTTCATCTATTAAACGCGCGCCTTCCGCTTTTAGTTTCGCGAGCGCCGCTTCGATGTCGTCGGTTTCAACCGCGATATGATGAATGCCGCCGCCGCGTTTTTCTAAAAATTTTGTTATCGGCGAATCTTCGCTCGTCGGTTCTAAAAGTTCAATACGCGATTCTCCCAACGGAAGCATCGCAACGCGCACCTTCTGGTCTTCGACCGTTTCCGTGTGAACATTTTCGAGTCCTAAAGCGTCTTCCCAAAACTTCAACGCTTCGTCAATATTTTTTGTCGCAATGCCGAGATGATTGATTTTCATAAATATCTTTTCAAATCTTCGATGCTTAAATCCGCCTCATTCATAATGCTTTTCAAAACTTTAGGATGCAAAATTTTCGCTGAATGAAATGGAACTGTTGCTCGTCTGCCCGCATCGTTTTTGTAAATTTTATGACTTCCGCTTTGACGTGTCAGAACAAAGCCGCATTTCTCCAAAACTTTTATAATTTCCGAAGCAGTAACTCGCGGCACTTTTTCGCTCATATCGCCAAATCCATCAAAGTCAAACTAACGGCTTGCGATTGACGAATTTCTTCGCCTGCTTCGATTCGGTCTTCAACGTGAAGCGAAATCGCATCCTTTATATTTTCAATTACTTATTCATATGTTTCGCCCTGCGTGTAGCAACCTTGAAGTTCATTGCACGAAGCAAAATAGCCGTCCGCATCTTTTTCTATAATGATCGAAAACCGATAATTATTCATAATTTTCCAACCTCTTTCGTCGCAATGCCGAGATGATTGATTTTCATTTAGTTTTCCAGAATACCAATTAAGATTCGCAAAATATCTTCCAAATTCGTTGGCAAGACATACAGATTAATGTCTTGGAAAAATCGTTTATCTTTTCGTTCAAGTTTGGCAAACTGCCATTCTTGTCCGGTTGAAACCGCGCCGTAAATCACAACATTATCAGTTTCTTCGGCTTTATCTAATGCGATAAGTTCGACTGCCAATTGTGAAAAAGCTCTCGTCAAATCGGCATTTTTGGCTTCAACGACAAGTAAATCATTTTCACGTCGTAAATAATAATCGAAAGAACCTTTTAACTGATGATTATATTCAAACCAATATTCCGAACGTAATTTCGATTGAGTTAATCGCCTGACCTGCGACAGTATCGGCGCAATTAAAAACTCACGGCGCGTAATTTCATTCTCTAAACTTATGTGGATTAAATGGTCATTTATTTGTGCTTGCAAACTTTCAAACATCAGCAACTCACCGGTTGAGTTCGGCAGTTCAAGCATTGCATTTTGTTTGCTGTAACCAAAATATGTCAAAATGTCTTCGGTGCTGATGCGAAGTTTGAAATAGTCGGAAAATGTTAAAGATTGTTCAGGAGAAATCGTTTTTTTCTTATTACTCATAGATTTACCTCAAAATCTCTTCAACCGCCGAATACGGATTTGTTTTCTTTTCCGCGATTTCCTGTGCCAATCTGTCTAACTTTTCGCCTGTTCCATTTTTTCTCAAAACATCAGCAAGCAGTTTTTCCTGAAGGAGTTCGAGGAGCCGCCAACGCGCAATCGCTTTGCGTCTTTCTAAATTCTCACCCGATTTTTGAAATTCGTAATAGCTTTCGATGGCTTTCGAAAGATCTTCGATGCCTTTGTTTTCGGTCGCGATGGTTTTGACGATCGGCGGATGCCAGAAATCGGGACGATGCGCGAGTGATAAAAGTGCTTCGAGTTCTTTTTCCGTACGGAGAACGCCTTCGCGGTCGGCTTTGTTGATAACAAAAACGTCGCCGATCTCCATGATTCCCGCCTTGATCGCCTGAATATCGTCGCCCATTCCGGGCACCAGCACGACGACCGAAACGTCCGCCGTTTTAACTATTTCTACTTCATCTTGCCCGACGCCGACCGTTTCAACTATCACTTTATCAAAACCCGCCGCGTCTAAGATAGCAACCGCATCAACGGTCGTGCGCGACAAACCGCCGAGATTGCCGCGCGTCGCCATCGAACGGATAAAGACATTCTTGTCTAAACCCAAAGTTGACATTCTGATCCGGTCGCCAAGAATCGCGCCGCCCGAAAACGGACTTGACGGATCAACCGCGATGATGCCGATGCGCTCGCCTTTGTCTTTATAATAAAAAGCCAGTTTATCAACGAGCGAAGATTTTCCCGCCCCCGGCGCACCCGTAATGCCGATAACGAGCGCGTTGCCCGTTCGCGGGAACACGGCTTTCATCAATTCCACCGAATCTTGCGTACTGTTTTCGGCTTTCGTGATCGCGCGGGCGACCGAGCGCGTATCGCCGTTAAAAAGTTTTTCCAGA